>JADHXT010000018.1 GCA_016782825.1 Candidatus Brocadiia bacterium
GCGGAGGACACGGTGGGAGCGTTCCACTTGAGGAGGTCCATGGTCCCCTGGTCGCCGAAGATGTAGAAGCTGCTGCCGTTGCCGTTGCCGAAGTTGGTGCAGTAGTTCACCATAAAGCCCTCGGGATAGGTCCAGAGGGCTTCCACGTGGTCGGGGCAGGTGAAGCGGTGTTCGTCCTTCCAGGTGAAGGTGCCGCCCATGCACACGGCGCTGGTGGGGCAGGTGGCGCCGGTGATGTAGTGCACGAGGTCGATGAAGTGGCTGCCGAGCCCGGGGACGGGGCCGTCGGAGAACTCGCGGTAGCCGTACCACGCGCTGTAGAGCTTGGCATCGAAGGGCCGCGCGGGGCGGTCCAAGAGGAACTCCTTCCAGTCCACGTCCTTGGGCTCGACGGGCTTGATGCGGGAGTACCAGTAGGGCTTGGTGCTGTTGCGGTGCTGCTCGATGCGGGCCACCTTGCCCAGGACGCCGGTCTGGTAGAGCTTGCGGGCGCCGGCCATGCTGGGCAAGCTGCGCAGTTGGGTGCCGATCTGGCACACGATGCCGCTGGCCTTCACCGCGTCGACGCAGCTCTTGAGCTTACCGAAGTCCATGGCGAGCGGCTTCTCGCAGTAGGCGTCCTTCTTGGCCTTGGCGGTGGCCTCGAGGTGTGCCGTGTGCTGGTGGTCGCACGAGGCGATCATCACGGCGTCGATGTCCTTGCGTGCGACCACGTCGCGGTAGGAGACCACCTGGACGGCCTCTCGCCCGAACCATTCCTTGGCCTTGGCCGCGGCGCGCTCGCGGGCGATGCGCCACGGGTCGCACACCACGGTCACTTCGGCGTTCTGCGCCTTGGCGTGGGTGTGGATGCCCCGCATATGGGCGTTCACGCCGCGGCCGCCGCAGCCGATGAGGCCGATGGCGATGCGCTCGTTGGCGCCGAGAATGCGAGAGTAGCTCGACGCGGCGAGGGCTGCGGCGCCCGCCGAGGCGAGCCGAAGGAAGGTGCGGCGAGGGGAGCGATGCGACACGGCGAGACCTCCGAGAGGAGTGACGGGCGGAACGAGTCACGGCGCATTGCATCATAGCGCATGGCCCGTGCGGGTCAAGCGATGCCTGCCAACTGAAGCTGGTGTGTGGTGGAGTGGCCGCGGTCAGGCGTAGTGGCGCTCGCGGGGGATCACGGTCACCCCCTGCTCCGTGACGATGTAGCGCTTCGAGTCCTCGGCGTGCTCCACACCCACGCGGGTGCCGTCGGCCACGTACACGCCCTTGTCGATGATGGCCTTGTGGATGCGGCATCCGCGGCCCACCAGGGTGCCTTCCATGAGGATGGATTCGGAGACATGGGCGCCTTCGTCGATGCGCACGGAGGGAGACAGGACGCTGTGCTCCACGCGGGCGCCGCTGATGATGCAGCCGGGCGAGATGAGCGTGTCGGTGACGATGCCGGACTGGAACACCGTCTTGGCGGGAGGCTCATTGCTGGGGAAGGTGCGGATGGGCCACGCCGGGTCGTAGAGGTTGAAGGCGGGGTCGATGGCCACGAGGTCCATGTTGGCTTCCCAGTAGGCATCGAGGGTGCCCACGTCGCGCCAGTACTTGGCGGGCTTGCGGTTCTCGTCCTGGAAGTCGTGCGCGTACACGCAGTGGGTGTGAATCATTTTGGGGATGATGTCTTTGCCGAAGTCGTGGTTGGACGGGGTCTTGGCATCGTTGGCGACTTCGCGCACGAGGGTGGCGGTGTCGAAGAGATACACGCCCATGGAGGCGAGGCAGAGGTCGGCGGAGCCGGGGATGGTGGGCGGGTCGCTGGGCTTCTCCTGGAAGTCGATGATGCGGTTGTTTTCGTCGACGACGGCGACACCGAACTCGCGGGCCTGCTCGCGGGGGACGGGGATGCAGGCGAGGGTCATATGGGCGTTCTTGTCCAGGTGTGCGCGCGCCATGGCGCGGTAGTTCATCTTGTAGACGTGGTCGCCGGACAGGATGATCACGAGGTCGGGACGCTCGCGCTCGAGGGTGTAGATGTTCTGGTAGATGGCATCGGCGGTGCCCTGATACCAGGTGTCGCCGATGCGCTGCTGCGGCGGAATGGTGTGGACGAACTCGCCGAGGGCGTGGCTGAGGATGTTCCAGCCGAAGTGGATGTGGGTGTCGAGCGAGTTGCTCTTGTACTGGGTGAGCACGAAGATACGCCGCACGCCGGAGTTGATGCAGTTGGAGAGCACAAAGTCGATGATCCGGTAGGTGCCGCCGAAGGGGACGGCGGGCTTGGCTCGGTCGCGGGTGAGCGGGTAGAGCCGCTGGCCTTGGCCGCCGGCGAGGACGAGGGCAATGATCTTGGGGCCGTGGGCGCGACCGTAATCGAGGAGTTCGAGCGGCTGGCTGGATGATGAGAAATGCAGGGCTAGTTCTCCTGGCGGGTGTGGTCGGCGTCGTCGGCGGGAGAGTCGTTGGCTGTGTGCCGCCTGCAAGGTCGCTTGGCGAGCACTTGCTCGATCTCTGCGAGCAGAGTCGAGAGGTCGCCGCTGGCCTTGATGACGTAAGCGTCGGCGGACCAGCTCATGAAGTTGTCGCGGTACTGTGCGTAGGCGGTGTGGATGATCACGGGGAGTGCGTTGTCCTCGGCGAGCAGGCGGCCGAGGGTTTCGATGCCGTCCATGCCCGGCATGGCGATATCGAGAATCACCAGGTCGGGGCGCTCGGAGCCGATGTGCTCGAGGGCGGCCGGGCCGCTGTGAACGAGCGACACCTGATAGCCGGCGTCATCGAGCTCCTCTTTGACCATCAGACCCTGACTGACTTCGTCGTCAACGAGAAGGATGTGAGTCATGGCGGCTAGCTCCGCTCTTCGGGTTTGGAGTTGTCGGGCAAGGGCAGCGTGACGGTGAAGGTACTGCCGACGTCGGGCTCGCTGCGAACAGTGATGTCGCCTCCGTGATCGTGGATGATCTTGTGGCTGACCGACAGGCCGAGGCCCGTGCCACCCACCTTCGTAGTATAGAACGGCTGGAACAAGTTGTCGAGTACATCGCTGTCCATGCCCTGGCCGGTGTCGGCCACGCTTGCGATGGCATAGGAGCCGTCGCTGCGCGTGGCAATGGTGAGCGTGCCACCGGACGGCATGGAGTCGATGGCGTTTTGCACGAGGTTGATGAACACCTGGCGGATCTGGTCGGGGTCGAAGCGAAGGATAGGGCAGTCGGGCGAGAGATTCTTGACAAGCTCCACGCCGCGTTCGGCGAGCAGGTTCTCGTGGAACGAGCAGACGGCCTCGATGAGCTCGTCGAGGTCGCGTTCGCGGAGGATGGGGTTGCCGGGCTTGGAGAAGTTCATCACGTTGGCGAGAATCTGCTCCAGGCGTTCCACCTCGTCGAGGATGATCTGGGCGTTGCGCTCGACGCGGTCGAGGCGCTCGGGGGCTCGGAGGACGGAGCGTGCGAAGCCGCCGATGGTGACGAGGGGATTGCGGATTTCGTGGGCCACGTGGGCCGCCAGGCGTCCGACGGTGGCGAGGCGCTCGGCGCGCACGAGGCGATCCTGGGCGTCCTCGAGTTGCTGGAACTGCTCGGCGAGGCGCTTGTAGGCCGACGCGGCCGCGATGGCGGCACCGGCGTGGGAGGCGAAGGTCTGGAGCATCTCCACTTGGTCTTCGGTGATGGCTTGGCCGGTGTAGATGTTGTCGGCCACCAGGACCCCCAGGGGGCGGCCATGAGCGAGCAGGGGCACGGAGACGAACTGGGGCGCCTGCAGCAGCGAGTTGAGTCCCTCGGGCACGGCGGGGTCGCTGATGGCATCGGTCACGACGATGGGCGTTCGGTCCATGATCGTGCGGATCAGCACGTGGGTGGTGTCTGAAAGGGGAACGCGGATCTGGCGTGCGATGGCCTGCATGGAGGCGTCGGCGCCGTCCTGGGGCTGGTCCACGAGATGGAGCATGTGCTCGCCGAGCGTGAGGGGATGCATGGCGAGGTCGTGCCAGATGCGGCTGGCCTCCTCGCCGGAGGCGGGCCCCACAGCCAGGCGGCCCTCCAGCAGATCGCCCTCGTCGTTGAGCAACAGGAGGAGGGCGCGATTGAAGCCGAGGCCGGGGCCTGCCGTCACGCACGCGAGCACCAGGCGCAGCAGACGGTCGAGGTCGAGCGCTCCCTGCATGGCCTGACTGAGCTTCTGGAGGAGGGAAAGCTGGTTGACGCGATGCACGTGTTCGGTCACGTCAAAGGTCAGGCGGATGACCTGCTCAACCTTGCCGGCTGCGTCGCAAATGGGGGCGAACACGTTCTCGTAGTGGCGGGTTCCATGCTCCACGAGCATGGGCTGGTTGGTGCGATGGGTCTCGCCGGTTCCCAGTGCGCCGGCCACGGGGCAGTCGGGGCAGATGGCCTCTTCCTGGCGGCAGATCTCGTGGCACGTGTGCCCCACCAGGCTCTTGCCTCCGTTGAACCAGCGATCGAGAGTGCTGTTGCTCCACTGGATGGTGTAGTCGGGGTCGATCAGGGCGAGGCCGGCACCCATGGCCGACACAATGTCGTTGAGCTTCTTGCGCTCGCGAAGGACCGCGTCCTGGGCTTGGCGGCGTTCGGTGATGTCGTTGAAGAAGATCAGAGCATGACGGTCGCCCGTACGCGTCACCGGGCGGATGGTGAGATCCACGATGCGTTCGTCGCCGGTGCCGAGGGTGACGTGCGCGGCAGGGAAGGAGGCCACCTCGTCGTGGTCGATCACTCGCGATACCGTCTGGCGGATGCGGGCGGGATCGAGCACGTGGAAGTGGAAGAAGTCGTGGAAGTGGCCAGCAACGAGATCGGCACGCGCCACGCCGACTGCGGCACAGGTGGCGTCGTTCACCGCCTGGATGTTGAGCTCGTCGTCCACGACGGCGATGGCGGATGGGATGGAGGCCAGGATGCTTTCGTCGAGGTCTTTCAGATGGGCCACTTCTTCGTAGATACGCGAGCTGGCGATGGCTTGGGCGATCTGGTCGGCGAGGGTCTCGATGGCCGTCACGTCGGTTTCATCGAAGGCGCCGACTTGGGGGCACTCGATGTTGATGACGCCGGCGGTCGCCCCGGCGATGCAGATGGGCACGCAGAGCTCCGACCGCGAGAGCTGCTCTTCCGGGAAGGCGAGGTGATACTCGGCATCGAGACTCACGTCGCTGGCCATGCGGGTCTTGCCTGTCTTCGCCGCCCAGCCCACCATGCCCACGCCGATGGGCTGGCGGTAGCCGATGACGGATTCGGCATCGTAGGAGCCCGCCTGTGCCGCGAGCACCACCTCGTCGGTGGCCCCGTCGACGGTGAAGAGGGACACATCGTAGTAGGCGAAGTGCTGCTGAATGAGCTGGGCGGTCTGGTGGAGCAGCGCGTCGATGTCAAAGGTGCCGAGGGCGGCGCGGGCCACCTCGTTGATGATGGCGAGCTGGCGAGAGCGCTTCTTCTCCACCGCGTAGAGGCGAGCGCGGCCCACGGCGATGGCCGCCTGCTCCGCCACCTCGAGCAGCAGGTCCACCTGCTCTTGGGCAAAGGGCTCCCGCCGCGAGCGGAAGAAGCCGATCACCCCAAGAGGGCGAGCCGAGGAGATGAGCGGCAGCAGGATGCACGACACGAAGCCCCGGGCCGCCAGCTCCGGGTCGGTCGCCAAGGGGGTGCTGGCGGTGAGGTCGTCGAACACAAGGGGTTCCGCTGTGGCGGCCACTTGGCCAAAGAGGTGCCCTTGAAGGTCCACGAGCACTCGCTCGAGGTGAGGCGCGTCGGCGGATGGCGAGAACTCGTGCAGCCGCATGCGTCGCCCGCCGTCCTCCAGCAGGCCCACCACCAGGCCGTCGTGGGCGGCGAAGCTTTGTGTCTCGCGGGCCAGCACCGCCAGAATCTCGTCGATCTCCAGTGTGGAGTTGATGACCTTGGAGATCTCGTAGAGGCCGTGCAGCCAGTGCGGGGGCTTGTTGTGGTGGGCTTGCGTCATTGCGTCATGGTTCCAGACGAGACCCAGGGCCTGCCGTGGCTACGCGCCACGGGCCAGCAGCGCGGCGTAGAGCGCGAGGTAGGCCCCCGCGCTTCGGTCCCACGACCAGTCCTGCTCCATGCCCGTGCGTCGGAGGCGTTGCCAGTGCCGCGGGTGCGAATAGAGCTTGAGCGCGCGCACAATGGTGACGAGCAGAGCTCGGGGCGAGTAGCTCTGGAAGCTGAAGCCGTTGGCGGTGCCCTTGCCCATGCTGCTGGGCGTGCAGTTGGTGATGGTATCGGCCAGACCGCCGGTCTTGCGCACGACGGGCACGGCGCCGTAGCGCAGCGAGTAGAGCTGATTGAGGCCGCAGGGCTCGTAATGGGATGGCATGAGGAACAGGTCGGCGCCGGCTTCGATGCCGTGGGCCAGCGCATTGTCGAACATGATGTTGGCGCTGAACTTCGTGGGATACTGGGCGCCCAGCTTGGCGAAGAGCTTGTGGTACTTCTCGTCGCCCGTGCCGAGGAGCACGAACTGGACGTCGAGGGCCATCAGCTCGTCCATGATGTCCGCGATCAGGTCGAGGCCCTTCTGGTCGGCGAGCCGCGAGATGAGGCCGATGAGGGGGGCGTCGGACAGGGGCAGGCCACCGTGCTTCTGGAGGGCGCGCTTGCAGGCGAGCTTGCCGGAGGTGTCGGCCGGAGTGTAGTTGGCGGGAATGAGCGGGTCCGTAGCGGGGTCCCACACGGAGTAGTCGATGCCGTTGAGGATGCCGTGCAGGTCGGCCGCCCGCTCGCTGAGGACCCCTTCGAGGCCGCAGCCGAATTCGGCCGTCTGGATTTCCTTGGCGTAGCTCGAGGACACGGTGCTGAGCACGTCGGCGTGCACGAGGCCGCCCTTCAGCAGGTTGGTCTTGCCGTAGAACTCCAGCCCGTCGATGGCGAAGTGTTCCTTGCCGAGGCCAGTGAGGGCAAAGGCCTCAGCGGCAAACACGCCCTGGTAGGCGAGGTTGTGGATCGTGAGGAGCGACCGGGAGCGAGCGGGCGCGGCATGGGCGTAGAGTGTCTTGAGGTAGAGCGGCACCAGGGAGGTCTGCCAGTCGTTGCAGTGGAAGACGTCGGGCACCCAGTCGAGGGCGAGGGTGGCCTGCACGACGGCGCGAGAGAAGAAGACGAAGCGCTCGCAGTTGTCGGGGTAGTCGCCGGTGGGCGTGCCGTAGAGATCCTCGCGATCGAAGTAGTCGGCATTGGCCACGAAGTAGACGGGCACGTCGGCATCGGGCAACGTGGTGCTCAGGATGGCCGCGGTGGGCGTGTGGGAGCCAACGGGCACGGTGAAGCGGATCCCGGTGTCGAGCACCTGGTCGGCCAGCTTTTCGCGCACGGGCCGAAAGTAGGGGAGGATGAGGCGCACGTCGCAGTGGCGTCGGCGAAGGGCCTTGGGGATGGCACCGGCCACATCGGCCAGGCCCCCTGTCTTCGCGTAGGGCACGGCCTCGGTGGTGACAAACAGGACTCGCATGCGGGTCTCCCTGTAGCGGCCCCCCAAGCGGGGCCTGCTGCGGCACTCAGGTTTCGACATTCGTCTGGCGCAGATGCTCGGCCGCCGTCTCGGGCGGCAGGGGGTTGATGTAGAACCCCGTGCCCCACTCGAACCCCGCCACCTTGGTGAGGCGCGGGATGATCTCGATATGCCAGTGGTAGTGCGGCACGGGGCCGAGGTCGAAGGGCGTGGTGTGGATAATGTAATTGTAAGGGGGCATGTTCAGCAGCACTTCGAGCTTCAGCAGCACGGTGCGCAGGCAGCGGGCGAGGCCCTCGGCACCGCCGGTCGTGATGTCCTGGTATCGCGAGGAGTGCTCCTTCGGGAGAATCCAGGTCTCGAAGGGGAACCGCGCGGCGTAGGGCTCGATGGCCAGGAAGCCGTCGCCGTCGTACACCACACGCGAACCTGAGTCCTGTTCCTGGAGCACCATGTCGCAGAAGATGCAGCGCCCGCGATAGTCGTGGAACACCTTGCCGCCGTGCATCTCGGCCGCCACGGTGCGGGGCGTGATGGGCAGTACGATGATCTGCGAGTGGGTGTGCTCGAGCGAGGCCCCGGCCACGCGGCCCACGTTCTTGAACACCATGCCGTAGTTCAGGCGATTGTCCTGATCGAGGTCGATCAGGCGCTCGCGATACACCCACAGCACGTCCCGGATGTGGGGCAGAGACAGGGCGGTGAGTGTGGTTTCGTGCTTGGGCGTTTCGATAATGACCTCGTGCGCGCCGATGCCGTTCATTTGGTCGTAGATGCCCACACCGCGTTTCCCCAGCACGCCTTCCACCTCGAGCGCCGGGAACTTGTTGGGCACCACGCGGAGCGTCCAGCCGGGGGTGTTGGGCGCGGTGTCGGGGTTGCGGTAGGCGACGATCTCCGGAGGGGTGCGGTCTTCGTTGCCTTCGTCGAAGGGGCAGAAGCCGGGCGACGGCTCGGCGGGTTCCGACACGAAGTCGCTGGGACGCTTGAATCGCTCTGTGGCGATGATCACCCAGCGACCGATGATCGGGTCCTTGCGGAGCTCGGGCATTCAGATGTCCTCTCGGTGGTGCGTGGGGCAACGGTGTGGCCTGACGGCCGCCGGGCGCTCGCAGTTCACACCTGCCACATCTCGGACTCGAAGTCAGGCGTCGGCACGGCAAAGGCGATGACGCCAGTTCGCGGCGCCTGCTCGAGCAGGTCGTCGCCGTCGTAGAGCCGCACGCAGAAGCGCACTTCGTTGCGTGGGAAGAAGCCCAGCACGTCGAAGGGGCAGATCACCTCCAGAATCTCGGCGGCGGCCGCGCGTGCAGCGCACCGGCGACCGTCCACGAGCACCTGGGGATGGAAGGCGCGCAACTGGCGGAGTTCCACGTCGATGGCTCGCGGAGCGCTGAAGGAGACCACGATGCGTCCCCGGGCGGGGACGGTGGTGGTGAAGTGGTCGGCTGTGTTGATGCGGAGATAGAGGTCGGCCTCGTTGAAGCCAAAGTAGATCGAGCGGACGAGATCCGCCGTCTGCTTGCTGATCACGCCGCCGTCGCGCGCCCGGTCGTAGCGGCCGGCAGGCAGCCACTCGAAGAAGTCGGTTGCCCGGCCGTCGGCGATCAGCTTCATGAAGCCCTGCGGCAGGGTATACGAGGCAGGCCCTGCGGGCCGGGCAATGGCGGCGTCGAGGGTGGCCGGTGGCTCCGCATCCAGCAGGCGGTAGATGTTTTGGAGGTGCCCACGGAACAGGCGGTCGAACTCGGCATCTTGCTCGGAAGAGCGGTCGTCGCCATACCACCAGAACCAATCGCTGCCCTCAGCCACGTACAGCTCCTCCCAGGCGGCGGCCACTGCGTCGGGGGCATGCTCCGGAGCGTGCTCCACGAGGAAGCGTCGCGCCTCGTACAAGGCCTGCCAGGCCCGGCGGTCCTCGGCGTGGCCCATCCACACGGAGAAGTTGCTGTTGATCCACGACCCGGAAAACACATGGGGCAGTTGGGTGGCGGGAGGATGGCTGTCGAGATACTCCGAAACCATGACCGGGCGAATGCCGGGTGTGGACGCCAGGCGGCTGTAGAGCTCGTTCAGGAACGACACGCCGCCATCGGGGTAGTGCTCCCACGCGTTTTCGCCATCGAGGATCACGGCCACGTAGGCACTGCTGCCTCGCGCCTGCTGGCGGATATCGTCGAGCCGGTCCACGAAGTCGGCCGCGGCCTTGGGGCCGGGCTCGTGGGAGTAGTGGAAGCCGATGCGGTCGCTCAACACGTGGTCGCGGAAGACGAGCGCCACGTGGCCACCGTCAGTGGATGCAGTGTAAGGCTGGTAGAGCCGCTCGGCCTCCTTGGGGCGGCCGCGCGCGTCGCGGGCAAACGAGCAGCCGAGGGAGCGGGCCAGGATGCCTTCGTCGGTGGCAATCCACTGGAAGCCGGCCTCCACAGCCAGCTCGACCACCTCGGGGCTCACCGAACCCTCCGAGGGCCACATACCACGCGGGGCGCGCCCGAAGGTGCGGCGGTAGTATTCGACGGCGCGGACCACCTGGTGGCGGGCGTCTTCGGCCAGGTCGTCGCCAGGGCGCGGCAGGACGGCGGAAGGCGTGGCCTCGTGGGCTCGGGTCATGTCACACAGCAGAGGCAGGATGGGGTGGTAGTAGGGCGACACGCTGAGCTCAGCCGTGCCGTTGTCCTGGAGAGAGCGGTACATGGGAATGATCTGGCGGAGGATGTGCTGCTGGCGCTCCAGGAGGGTGGCCTTGTCGTCCTCGGTGAACGAGCGGCCCTTTTGCACCAGGGCGCGGAGTGCCGGGTCGTCGCGGAGAAGCGGGGGGAAAAACCACGCCAGCGTGGCCCACACCTGGAGGTCGAGGAAGTCCTGAGTGCTGAAGCGGCGCATCGCATCGGAGGCGGGCACGCGTCCGGGCTGCCGCTTGCTGAGCAGCTCGCGATAGCGGGGGAAGGGGTGCACCATCGTGTCCCAGTTCGCATCGAAACACTTCTCGAGGACGAACCGCTTCTCTTGCTCGCGGAGCTCGGCCGCCGGCGTGGTGGTGACCCGCAGATGCTCCTCGTCGGCTCGGCCTTCCGCATAGTCCTCGATCTGGGCGAGCAAGCTGGGCACGAGGTTGAAGGTGAGGTGTGTGTCGGGATACTGCTGAGCCAGCCACGCCATCCCGTAGTAGTCCTTGATGGCATGCAGGCGCACCCAGGGCAGGGCGTATCGCCCCTGTGGCCCCTCGCGATAGAAAGGCTGGTGGTGGTGCCAGAGAAGCGAAACGAACACGTCGGCCATTGGATGCGTCGCCAGTCGGGGGCGGAACGCGCCGTCCCCGGAAGAGGGCCATTGATGGGGGAGGGATCGCCCCATGAGTATAGCATATCCGCACATACGACCGGTGTCAAGAATCGCGGAGGCACCGGCTCTGTCAGGGGGCGGGTGCCTGGGGGACGAGGCGGCAGTCGAACCGCACGAGCCAGGGCATCTGCCCCCGAGCGGTCATGTGCGAGACGCCCCACGTGATGCCCTGGCCGCGTTTGGTGTCGGTGAACGCGTCGGGACGATAGGCGCCGGGAGCGCGCGGGACCGCCCGCACAGCGCTCTTACGCTCGAAGTGGATGCCATCGGACGCATACCACACGGAGGGCGCGCCCGCGCCAGTGAGCAAGGAGGCCACCCCTTCGCCGTGGGGCCACACGAGCACCTCGTGTCCGCCGCGGACAACGGGGTTGGCTTCGTGCTTCACGTAGGGGCCTTCGGGCTGGGCGGCGATGGCGACTCCCAGCTTCGTGTGGCTCGGCGCGAGGCCCATCTGCCTTCCCTTGTAGTAGAGCCAGTACCTGCCGTCGCGGGTGAGCAGGCAGGCATCGTCCACGCGGTGGCTGTCCCAGGCGCCGTGCTCGGTGGCCACGGCCTTTGTGCCAGCGGCCCACGTGCCGTGCTTGCCGGTGCTGAGCACGGGGTTGTGGCGGACCTTTCGCCAGGGGCCATCGGGCGAGTCGGCGACGGCCATGCCGATGGCCGTGTGGGTTCTGTCGTTGAAGGGATTGGCAACGGCCGTGTAGAGGAGGGAGTAGCGACCCTTCGCCACGAGGATGCTCGGTGTGAACACGCTTCGGTCGTCCCATTCGCCGGGTGCCCCGCGCGGGACGGCTTCGGCGCGTTCCGTCCACGTGAGCCCATCGGGCGAGGTGGCGTACCACACGGTGGCGTCGTAGCCGGAGGGTCCGCGCGGCGTGCGCGTGTACCACACGTAGTAGTGTTCGCCCACCTTGATGGCGTCGCTGGGGTCGCGGCGCGTGATTCCCTGTTCCGGGCCGAGGCCGATGCGGGTGGTGTAGCGGAAGGCGGTGTGGAACTGGGGGTCCATGGCGGGCAGTCCTCGACGCGGAAGCGTGGCGGGAAGCGGGGCCGCCACGAGCCGGGCGGGCACGATGCAGAGCAGGATGGCGAGAGCCATGGCGGGGCAGATTGGTGCGGTCATGCGCGACTCCTCAGGAGGGTGCGATGCCATTCTAGGCCGGGCGGCCCGTCGAGGCAAGGGAGATAAATGGCACCCGATTTGAACGGCAGGGGGGAATCGGGTACCATTGCGCCGTGCGTTCCCCTCGTTTTCTTCTCAGAGGAGTTGGATGGTGAGTGACAAGCGGATATCTCGTCGCGGATTCCTGGGAGGCAGCGCGGCGTCGGCCCTCACGCTGACCGTGGTGCCTCGCCACGTGCTTGGCGCAACGAAGAAGAGCGAAGCCCCCAGCGACAAGCTCAACATCGCCAGCATCGGCGCCGGCGGCAAGGGCTCGAGCGATCTGCGGGGCGTCTCCAGCCAGAATATCGTTGCGCTTTGCGATGTGGACGACAAGAAGGCTGCGGACACGTTCAAGCACTTCGGCAAGGCCAGGAAGTACAAGGACTACCGCAAGATGCTCGATGCGATGGACAAGAGCATCGACGCGGTCACCGTCTCCACCCCCGACCACGTGCACGCGCCGGCCTCGATGAAGGCCATGAAGATGGGCAAGCACTGCTTCACGCAGAAGCCGCTGTGCCACAACGTGTTCGAGGCGCGCGAGATGGCCCGCACGGCCAAGGAGATGAAAGTCGCCACGGTCATGGGCATCCAGGCCCACGCCCACGAAGGCCCGCGCCGCGTGTGCGAGTGGGTGTGGAACGGCATGATCGGCCCGGTGCGCGAGGTGCACTACTGGACCGACCGCCCCATCTGGCCCCAGGGCATCCGCCGCCCCAAGGGCTCGAAGCCCGTGCCGAAACACCTCGATTGGGACCTCTGGCTCGGCCCTGCGGCCAACCGCCCCTACAACGATGCCTTCGCCCAGTGGCGGAGCAAGAAGGTCGGTTATCTGCCGTTCCACTGGCGCGCCTGGTGGGACTTCGGCTGCGGCGCGCTCGGCGACATCGGCTGCCACGCCATGGACGCTGCCTTCTGGGCGCTCAAGCTCGGCAGCCCCACCGTCATCGAGCCCACCAAGATGTCGGGCCGCAACCCCGACACCGGCCCCAAGTGGTCCACCATCACGTACCGCTTCCCCGCCCGCGGCGACATGCCGCCCGTGAAGGTCGTCTGGCGCGACGGCGTGAAGAAGGGCCAGAACTCCCCGCCACCGCGCCCCAAGGAGCTCGAACCGGAGTTCCGCCTTCCCGGCAACATCGGCGGCCAGCTCATCGTCGGCGACAAGGCGACCATCCTGACCAACGTCTACTGCGGCGGCCCCCGCATCATCCCCGAGGCCAAACGCAAGGCCATCGGCAACCCGCCCCAGAGCATCCCCAGGGCGCCCCACAACAGCCACTACGAAGAGTGGATCCGCGCCTGCAAGGGCGGGCCGAAGTGCGGAGCCAACTTCACCGACTACGCCGGCCCCCTCACCGAGATGGTCCTTCTCGGCAACCTGGCTGTCCGCACCGGCATGCGCATCGAGTGGGACGCCGCCAACAGTCGCTGCACCAACGTCCCCGAAGCCAATCAGTTCCTCCGTCGCGACTACCGCAGGGGTTTCGAGCTGTAAACCCCGCGCCTCACTGACGTCCATCCGGAAGGGACGGTCGCACCACGCGATCGTCCTTTTCTCTTGGGCTTGCAGCGTTGCCGCGCGGGCGCTATGATGCCGACGCAGAGGTGCAGAGAAGCGTTCTCACGCAAAGTCGCCAAGACGCAAAGGAAGAAAGCAGGACCTACACGATGCAAAGCTCTCGCGTCTTCGCCCGCCGTTCCTTCCTCGGCTGTCTTGCCGTGGGCGGTGTGGCTCCGCACGTCATCACCTCCGCCGCGCTCGGCGCCGATGGGCGGACGCCGGCCAGCGAACGTATCACCCTCGGCTCCATCGGCCTCGGTGGGCAAGGCACGCGCGACATGCAATCCCTCCGCGGGCATGGCGACGTGCAGGTGGTGGCCCTCTGCGACGTGGACGGAGGCAGCCGCAACTACGAGCGCGGATGGTACCGCGGCCTCGCCCCGGCCAGGGAATCCACCGAGCGTCACTACGCTGCCCAGCGCCGCGCCGGCACCTACAAGGGCTGCGACACGTACAGCGACTTCCGCGATCTGCTCGCCCGCGACGACATCGATGCCGTGAACGTGGGCACCCCCGACCACTGGCACGGCCTCATCGTCGCCGCCGCCGCTCGGGCGGGGAAGGACATCTACTGCCAGAAGCCGCTCTCGCTCACCATCGAGGACGGCAAGGCCATGGTGGCCGCCGTCCACCGCACCGACCGCGTGTTCCAATGCGGCAGCCAGCGTCGCGCCAGCTCCCAATGTCGCCACGCCTGCGAGCTGGTCCGCAGCGGCCGCATCGGCAAGTTGCACACCGTGCGTGTAGGACTCCCCGGCGGACACTCCAACCCCGGCTACACCATGGGCGAGGAGCGCATGCCCGTGCCCAAGGGCTTTGACTACGACCTGTGGCTCGGCCCCGCCCCGTGGGCGCCCTACACCCACAAGCGCTGCCACTGGACCTTCCGCTGGATTCGCGACTACTCCGCCGGCCAGCTCACCGACTGGGGCGCCCACTTCATCGACATGGCCCACTGGGGCATGGGAGCCGACTACACCGGCCCCGTCGAGGTGATGGGGAAGGGCACCTTCCCCGACAAGGGCGCGCTGTGGGACACCGCCGTGGCGTTCCACATCGAGTGCACCTACGCCGACGGCGTGAAGATGATCATCACCAGCGGTGGAGGCGGCGTGCGTTGGGAGGGCGAGCACGGCTCCGTCGACCTCGGCGGCAGGACGAACCCCGCCTCCATCGGCCAGGCGCCCATCGGCCCGGACGAGGTGCATCTCTACGCGAGCCCCAACGTCTACACCAACTTCGTGCAGTGCGTGAAAACGCGGCGCATCACGGCGGCGCCCGTCGAAGTCGCCCATCGTTCCATCTCCGTGGCACACCTCGGGCACATCTCGATGACGTTGGGCCGCAAGCTTCGCTGGAACCCCGAGAAAGAGGAGCTTGTGAACGACCCCGCCGCGACGCGTCTCCTCGGACGCGAGAAACGCGAACCGTGGCAATTCTGAACTCGATCGAAGAAGGGACAGATGCAATGAGACGAACGATGATTGCTGTGGTCGTGGCCTCCATGCTGGCCGGCGTGGCCGTGGCGGGCGAGGCCGACGTGGTGCAGAAGCTCGGCAAGGCCCTCAAGGGCGTGGCCACGTATGAGTATGGCAAGGACAGCGGGGCGCTGCGCCAGGCCGAGGACCTCGTGGTCGAGGCTGCCAAGGATCCCGAGCTTCGCGCCCGAGCCGAAGCTCAGCTTCTGGACGGGCTGAAGGCGGCGAAGACAAACGACGCCAAGGCATTCCTCTGTCGACAACTGCGCACCATCGGCAGCGACCGAGCGGTGCCCGCGCTGGCGGCCATGCTCACGGACGCGAAGCTGTCGCACATGGCACGCTACGCCCTGGGGCGCATCGAGGGTGATGTCGCAACGAAGGCTCTGCGCGATGCGCTCGACAAGACCTCTGGCAAGATCCAGGCCGGCGTCATCGGGACCCTCGCCAACCGCCGCGACGCCGCCGCGCTGCCGGTGCTCGGCAAGCTCCTCGGGTCGCAGGACGTCATGGTCGCCGGGGCGGCGGCGGGTGCCATCGGACGGATCGGCGGCACCGACGCCGCGAGCATGCTGATGAGCGCGCGGTCCAAAGCCAAAGGCCAGGTGCTGGAGCGAGTGAACGACGGCCTGCTGGCTTGTGCCGACCAGTTGCTCCAGGATCGCAAGAAGGCCGAGGCGGGCAAGATTTACGAGCTGTTCTTCGCGCCCAAGGAGCCGAAGCACCTTCGCACGGCCGCCTTGCGTGGTCTCGTGGCGGCGCGTGGTGCGGGGGCCGCGCCGTTGCTTGTCGAAGCCATCAAGGGGGACGATCCGCAACTCCGGTCGAGCGCCATCGGCTTCGTGCAAAGCGTCAAGGGAGCCGAAGCGACCCAGGCCTTCGCCGCTCTGCTGCCGTCACTGGCGCCGGAGGGACAGGAACTCCTCGTCCGCTCGCTTGCGGCTCGTGGCGATGTGTCGGCCAGGCCGGCCGTGCTTGCCGCCACCAAGAGCCAGGAAGAGAGCGTGCGCGTGGCCGCACTGGAGGGCCTCGGCATGCTCGGCGATGCCTCGTGTGTGGGCATACTGGCCGAGGCCGCATCGAAGGGTGGCGCGCCCCAGGGCGCCGCTCGCAGAGCACTCGCGCTGCTGCGCGGCGACGACGTGAACCGAGCGATCGTCGCAGGCATCGGCAAGGGCGACGCCAAGGTGCGGGTCGAGTTGATCCGCGCGCTGGCGGCACGGCGGTGCACAACGTCCGTGCCGCAGGTGCTGGCCGTGGCAAGGGACGACGACTCCTCCGTGCGGCGGGAAGCCATCCGAGCGCTGGGTGTGCTGGCGGGTGAGGCCGACCTGCCTGACCTGCTCAAGCTGGCCATCAAGCCCAAGGAGGCGCGGGACCGCACGTCGGTGGAGCAGGCCATCGCCGGGTGCTTCCGACGGATCGAGGATGCGGAGAAGCAGGCGGCGCCAGTCCTCGCCGCCTATGGCCCCGCGCCCGCAGACGCCAAGCCCACGCTCCTTCGCCTTCTCGGCCGCACGGCCACAGCCAAGGCACTGGATGCCGTGCGCGCGGCCACCAAGGCCGCCGACGGCGGCGTGCAGGATGCGGCCATCCGAGCCATGGGCCAATGGCCGAACCCCGCGCCCGCCGAGGACCTGCTGACGATCGCCCGCACGTCGGAGAATCGCGTGCACAAGGTGCTTGCCCTGCGCGGCTACGTCCGCGTGGCCGCGCTCACCCAGAATGCGACGAAGATGTACGTGCGCGCCATGGACCTCGCCGAGCGCACGGAGGACAAGAAGCTCGTGCTCGGCGGCCTGGCCACGGCGGAGACCGCGGAGGCCCTGGCGCTGGCGGAGAAGTACCTGGCCGACGCGGCACTCCAGGCCGAGGCGGGCCTCGCGGCGGTGCAGATCGCCGGCCGCATCCGCGTGCGCGACGAGTCGCGTGCGAAGGCCGTACTGCAGAAGGTGAAAGCCATCGTGAAGGACGCCAACGTGCAGAAGCAGGCACAGGACGTCCTCAACGAGATGGAGAAACACAAGGGCTACATCCGCCTGTGGGTGGGCGCCGGCCCCTACAGCCAGAAAGGCAAGGACGGCCGGGCCATCTTCGACTTCGCTTTCCCTCCCGAGAAGCCCGATGCCAAGGATGTGAAGTGGAAGCGGCTCACCAGTGGCGTGGGCGACTGGGACATCAACCTGGAGAGCACCTTTGGTGGCCACGACCAGTGTGCGGCCTACGTCCGCACGCGCGTGTGGTCTGCCGAAGCTCAGCCCGCGCGGCTCGAGATGGGCAGCGACGATGGCGTCAAGGCCTGGCTCAATGGCAAGGTGGTTCACAGCAACAACGTCAACCGCGGCTGCTCTCCCGCACAGGACGTGGTGCCGGTGAAGCTCGAGAAGGGCTGGAACGACGTGTTGCTGAAGATCGTCGACAACACGGGCGGCTGGGGCTTCTGCTGTCGCGTGCGCAAGCCCGACGGCAGCGCCCTGGATGGTCTGAAGTACGAGGCCAAGTAAGAGGCGGAGGGTGATGGCAGGACGAGTGCAGGTCTACACCGGCGATGGCAAAGGCAAGACCACGGCCGCACTCGGCCTGGCCCTGCGTGCGGCGGGGGCCGGCCTTCGCGTCTTCATCGGCCAGTTCGTGAAGGGACGCTGGTGCGGCGAGCACGAGGCGCTGGCTGCTCTGTCCGAGCGAGTATCAGTGCGCCTCTTTGGACGCGAGAAGTTCGTGTGCGGGAAGCCGGCGCCGGAGGACGTGTCGGCCGCGAAGCAGGGCCTGCGCGAGGCGGGAGAGGCCCTGGCGTCGGGCCAGTACGACGTGGTGATCCTCGACGAGGCCAATGTGGCCGTGCACCTGGGGCTATTCTCCGTGGATGAACTCCTGGCCGCGATCGAGGGCAGGGCGGAGGAAGTGGAAGTGGTGGTGACGGGGAGGGACGCTCATCCACGGCTCGTCGAGCGTGCCGACCTGGTGACCGAGATGCGGTGCGTGAAGCACTACTTCGACCAAGGCCAGAAGGCCCGACGCGGCATAGAGGAGTGAGGCCTGAGGGCCTGCGGCCCCACCTATATGCGGCCCGCAGGGCTGCCGGGCTCGTAGGTGGCGAAGAGCCGGCCCCACGGGCTGTTGGCCAGCCAATCATCCACGAGCTTGCGGCCCTTGCGGGGATACCAGATGCGGTCGTGGTAGATGGCCGACGCCCAGATGAACGAGTAGACGACTGGCGTGTGGAACATGAGCTTCTGGAGCCACTTCATGGGGCCGAACCAGAAGAGCTTGCCCACGCTGGAGGCCGCGTTGTCGCCCGTCTGGAAGCCCCAGCTTTCCTTCTCCACATCCACGTCGCCCACGATGTCGATCTCGTCGAAGCGGCCGATGCCGAGGCCGCGCTCGTGGGCCAGCCGCACGTAGGCGTGGTCCATCGGCTCGAAGCCCATCATCTTGTTGGCCACGGCGTCGATGGCCACGCAGTCGGCCGAGGCGAGCAGCACATCCTTCTGCACGGGGACCATGGTGCGGGGGCCGGGGCCGTTGCCGGCGGTGGTGCCGTCGGTGACGACGAAGATGCCCGGGTGGATCTCCTTCTGGATGGCAAGGAGATCCACCAGCGTCTCGTGAATGCGCGAGTGGCAGTAGTGGCGGCGGTTGTCCAACAGGCCGCCAAAGGCATTCTTCATCGAGCCGGTGGTGTTGGTGTAGATGTGGCACTTGGTGGTGGGCAGGTGCACCACGTTCTTGCCGTGGAAGTAGTCGGGGATGCGTATGCCTTTGGGGAAAATCTGGTCGAGGACGAGCATCTCGGCCTTGGGCTCGTAGACCTCGAAGGTCATGTCCTCTTTCTTGAAGTTGTACTTGATGGGCACGCCGTAGTGCTGGCACACGGGAAGCTGCTTGTTGAGTCGCTCGCCGACGTGTGTGTTGGTGACGACGGTCTCGTTTTCCACGCACACGAGGTCGGTGAGGCCAGCGGCCTTGAGGCCGAGGATCGTGCCTTCGAGCTGCCAGGGCGTGGTGTTGGCGCTGGGGAAGAGCAGGTGCCAGGAGATGTTGTTCTTGATGATGGTCGTCGCGGACGCGTCGAGGGCATCCTGGACGCCGGCGAGCTGCATGGCACGCTGCGTGTCCGCGAGGACGGTGGCGGGCGTGGTGCGGACGACGGCAACTTTGGCGCTCATCTATGGGCTCCCATAGTCCTGGGTGTGTGGCATCGCTTCCGTCTCACTTGATTATACACCATTCCCGTCCGCCTCGCAGAGCGGGTGCGGCTTGTCGGCGATGGCGGTTGAGTCGCCGTCGTCGCGCACCCACAGCACCACGAGCACCGCCGCGGCCAGGAGCACCAGCCCCATGAGCAGGAAGGGCGCACGGACGGCTGCGGACTCGCCGTAGACGCGGGCCACGTAGTCGTGGAGGAAGCCGCCGGTGAGCGGGCCAGTTGCCCAGCCGATGGCCGTCACCGAGCTGGTGACGCCGTAGGCCTTCCCCAGGTTGCGGTCGTGGGTGGTGCGACGGATGATGGCGTTGGCGGCGGGGATCATGCCGGCGGCGGCCAAGCCGAAGGCCGTGCGGAGGATGCACAGGTGGCTCACGTGTGAAGCGAAGATGTAGCCGATGGAGACGCCTCCGGCGACCGTGCACGACAAGATGAGGAGGCGGCGGTGGCCCCACGCATCGCTGACGCGGCCCAGGAACCACGCCGACACGGCCGCGGAT
>JADHXT010000019.1 GCA_016782825.1 Candidatus Brocadiia bacterium
GTGACGACCACAGCCTGGGTGCCCTGCTTGCGGCAGGCGGCTAGACCCTTCTCCATGAGACGCGTGCCGATGCCCTGGCGCTGGCAGTCGCATCGCACCGCCCGCGGCGCCAGCACGGCCGCGCGGATGGACGGCTCGTCCACAAACCACACGGGGCTGAACAGGATGTGGCCGACGACCTCTCCGCCCCGTTCCGCCACAAGGGCAAGAGCCGGGTCGTGCTCGGGGCGGCCGCGGAGACTGTCGATCAGCCCCGCCTCGCCGTCGCCCGCGCCGAATACCTCGGTGAAGGCGGCACGGACGAGGTCGCGGATGGCCTCGAAGTCGTCGGCCCGCTCGGGCCGGAGGGTGAGGTCGCTCATATGCTCTCCGCAGATGCAGGGCCGCGTGTGTGCGAATCAAGGGAAACACAACGCGTCGAGAGAGTCAATTGCGATGCACGGAGCTTGTCTTGCCGAGCACGGGGCGTTCTGGTACAATACGGTGATAGTTGGCATCCAAACGCTCTGACTGCAAAACGAGGAGACGTGGCGTGACGCGTCTGATCCTTACCGTTCTGTTCGCGACGACAGCTTCGCTGGGTCTCGCCGCCGAGGCCCCCAAGCCGGCGGCCAAGCCCAAAGCCGTCTCCAAGACAAAGGCCAAAGCGAAGGCTCCCAAGGCCAAGGCAAAGGCCAAGCCGAAGGCCGCGGCCAAGCCCACGCCAGCTCCCGCCACGTTTGGGCCAGGCACCTATGCGCTGCTGAGGACCGAGCGGGGCGAGATTCTCCTTCAGCTCTTCCCGGAGCAGTCGCCAAACACGGTGGCCAACTTCGTGGAGCTGGCCAAGGGCGAGCGGCCGTGGAAGGATGCCAAGGGACGCTGGGTAGCGAGGCCCTACTACGAGGGCCTGACGTTCCATCGCATCGAGAAGGGCCAGCTCATCCAGGGCGGCTGCCCCAAGGGCGATGGCACCGGGGGGCCAGGCTATGAGTTCGACAACGAGGCGAGCGACGACCTGAAGTTCGACCAGCCGGGCAGGGTGGCCATGGCCAACGCGGGCCGCAACACGAACGGCAGCCAGTTCTTCATCACGCTGGAGGCCAGGCCGCAGTATGACGGCCGCTTCACGATCTTCGGCAAGGTGGTGCACGGCCTCGACGTGGTGGCCGCCATCAGTCGCATGCCCGCCACAGGCACGCGCATCCACAAGGCCACGAAGCCCGTGGTCATGAAGTCGGTGACGGTCACGGTGGTGCCGCCGAAGGCCAAGCCCCCCGCCAAGTAGCCCCGCACCCATTCGTCAGACCACCGCTGCGTCCAGCAGGACTCGTCGGCCTCGGTCTCACGTGTCGGGCTGGCCGCCGCCTTCGGCCGCGTACCCCAAGCCGCGCTTGCCGGGGAGTGGGTAGGGCAGCGGGGGGTTCGCGCCCGGGGCCGTCGTGGTCTCGCTCGCGCCGTGGCGCGCCAGGATACCCTTCGCGATGTCGAGCACCCGCTGGCGCAGCCCGGGCGGGTGCTGCACGTACACGTCGCCGCCATACTGCACGACCCACCACGCCACTTCGTCCAGGTCGTTCACCTCACCCTGGTAGAGCAGCGTGCCATCGCTCAAGGTCTGGAGGTGCTGGACGGCCTGGGGCTGCCGCTCGCGAACGAAGCGGGCCACCCGCGGGCTGAAGCTCAGCCGGACCTCCTGGCGCTCGCCGCTGAACACATAGAAGGCGCCCTCGAAACACTCCTCCAACGAGAAGTCGGCAGGCACCGTGAAATGCAAGGCGGTCAATTCCACCGAGCTGATGCGGGTGAGGCGCAGCTTGCGCACCTCGCCGTGCAGGCTCGACAGGCCGACCACATACCAGGCGTGCTTGCGGAAGGCGAGGCCGTAGGGTTCGAACTCCAGCGTCTGCGGTTCGGGCCAGTGGCGCCCCGTATACTCGATCTTGAGCCGCCGACGGGTCATCACGGCCTCGCGCACGGGGCCGGCCACATCGTCGCTCACATCCACCGAGGGAATGACCACGCTGGTGCGCCGGAGCAGCTCTCACGCGCCTTGCTGGAGCGCCTTGGGCATGCTCGCGATCAGCTTGCCCAGGGCCGCCCGGTGGGTGTGATGCTCCCCATCGCCCTGCCCGAAGAACTCCATGGGCAGAAGGAGCGAGAGGACTTCGCGGGGCGTGAGCTTCAACGAGGCCAGGAAAAACGACGCATCGATGCGGTACCCGTTGGCCGTGCGCTGGATCGGCACGCCGGCCTGCCGCAGCGCGCGGATATCGCTGAAAATCCGCGTGCGCGACACGCCGAAGCGCTGTGCCAGGTCCGCCGAGCGCCACTCACCGCCCGACTCGAGGGCGATGATGATCTCCAGGAGCCGGGAGACCCGCTGCTGAGCCTTCCCCATGGCAATTGCCCTCTCGCTATCGGCGGCCCGGCGACAGGGTGGCTGGCCGGCTGGCTCAACGGACGGCGACGGTTCTGCCCGTCTTCACCGCCTTGGCCTCGGCCAGCGTCACCTTCAGCGCATCGCGTGCATCCTGCGCCGTGACGACGTCGGACCGCTTTCCTCCCTCTATGCAGTCCACAAAGTGGCGGAGCTCCGCCACGTAGCCATCGTGGGTGGGCACCTTCGGCTGGAGTGTCTTGCCGGTGGCCGTGTGCACGGTGAGCGGCGTGCCGCTCTTGGCGTCGTGCTCAACGGTGGCCTTCTCGAGGCACACGCAGAAGCCGTGGGTGAAGCCGAACGTGGGCGCGGCAATCCAGTTGCTGTGGGCCACGACCTCTGGCCCCTTGTCGTAGATGTATTGCGTGGTGATGGCGTCGACGCACGACTTGGACACGGAGCCCACCACGCCCGTGGAGCGCACGGCCTTGGGCACGCCGAACACGTAGTTCACAAAGTCCGTGTCGTGGATGTGGAGGTCCACCACGGCGCCGCCGCTGCGCTTCTCGTCCATCAGCCAGTTGTCCCAGCTCCAGGTGGGCGTGGCGCTGATCCGCCAGAAGCGGGCGCTGAGCACCTTGCCGTACTTCTTGCTGTCGATGATCTTCTTGAGAGTCGCATACTCGGGCCAGAAGCGAATGCAGTGGGCGACGAAGAGCTGCTTCCTGGCCTTCTTGGCGGCGTCGATCATCTGGCCACACTGGGCCACGCGGATGGCCATGGGCTTCTCGGAGATGACGTGCTTGCCCGCCTGAAGCGCGGCGATGGCATACTTGGCGTGGACGAAGGTGGGCAGCGTGATGTCCACCACGTCCACGTCGGGGTCGGCAAAGAGGTCGGCGGGCTTGGCATGCAGATGGATGCGGCTCAGATCGGCCTTGCCGCCGCCGCCCTCGATGTTGCCGGCGATGTCGCTCCAGTCGCCATCGAGCCGCTTCGGATTCAGGTCCGAGAGCGCGGTCACCCTGGCCTTGCGATAGGCCTGGTAGGCGCGGAAGTGCTGGGTGCCCATGAAGCCGATGCCGAGAATGCCGACCTTGACCATTTGACGTGCTCCTTGCCGTGGGACTGAGGGGCTCGCAGCGCCGCGGCGTACCCGTGCGGCTTCTGCGCGAACGTTGCGTGTATTGTAGCGCACGGCGCCACGGCGTCAACACCGAAATGCAAAAGGACTAGCCCACATTCCTCGTGCGATGCCCGGCCCGTCGCCGGCGCACGATGCCCAACACCCAGCCCACGAATGCTACCAACAACCCCACGGCGATGACCGGCACCACGGCCTTGCCCCGCGCGATGGCCGCTCGCAGCGGATCGGCGATGTGCTCGGCCTGCGGCCGGCCACCCGCCACCGCGCGGAAGCCCACCCGCGCCAGCGACAGCAGGCTGCCTGCAAAAACGTAGAGCAGGCTCAGCAACACGATGACGCGCCCGGTGATAGCGTAGGTCGTCGGCGATCCCAGGACAATGCGCGCGCCGCGCGGAGGTGTCTTCGGCTCTGCTTCTGGAAGGTGTGCCTCGGCCAACGGATAGGCTCCCACTCACCCGTCAGGGGCTGTCAGAGCAGCTCGCCGCGGGCAAAGCCCACCGCGTTGCGGAAGATGGCCACGCCTTCGCCCTCGGCCGGGAGCGTGCCCGCGATGCGCTGCCGCACCCATTGCGGGTGGTTGTGCACGAACAGGTGTGCCTCGGGGTGCGGCATCATGCCGAACACGCGGCCCGTGGGGTCGCAGATGCCGGCGATGGCGCGGACGGAGCCGTTGGGGTTGTGCGGGAAGGCGTCCGTCGGCTCGCCCGTGTCGGCGTCCACGTAGCGGAACACGACCATCCCCTCGCTTTCGAGGCGCTGGAGCACCGGGGCGTCGAGCGTGGCAAACTTGCCTTCGCCGTGGCGGACCGGCACGTAGAGGCGGTCGATGCCGCGGGTGAAGACGCACGGCGACTCCGCGTTGGCCGCCAGATGCACCCACGCATCGCGGAAGGTGCCGCAGTCGTTGTCCATGAGGGTGACGGTCTGACGGCGGTAGTCGCCGTCGAGGCCGGGCAGGATCCCGAGCTTGGCCATCGTCTGGAAGCCGTTGCAGATACCGATGACCAGCTTGCCATCGGCGATGAACCGCTGGATGGGTTCCTCCATCCGGTGCTTGAGGCGGTTGGCCAGCACGCGGCCGCTGGCGATGTGGTCGCCGAAGGAGAAGCCGCCGATGAAGGCGAGGATGTGGAACTCGTCGAGCGCGCGCTGCCCGTCGAGCAGGTCGTTCAGGTGCACCTGCTCGGGCGCGGCTCCGGCCATGCGGAACCCGTGGGAGGTCTCGGCCTCGCAGTTGAGGCCGAAGCCGGTGATGATCAGCGCTCGCACGTCAGATGGCATCGAGAGTCGCCTTCCACCCGGCTTTGAGTTCCATCACGTCGGCGTCCAGCACGGTGGAGCCGTCCTGGCCTGCAATCACGAGGCGCGGCGCCTCGGTCACGGTGCCGATGCAGGCGAAGGGGACGGCGCCCACGAGGGCCTCGAAGGCTTCGCGCTGGCCTGGAGCTACGGTGATGACGAAGCGGCTGTTGGATTCGGAGAAGAGGAGCTGGTCGTCGCGGAGGCAGCACACGCTGGTGGCGGGCACCTTCGCGAGGTCGGCCGTGATGCCCAGCTCGCCGCCGAAGGCCACCTTGGCAAGGCCCACGGCCAAGCCGCCGCGGCCGGGGGCGTGGACCGAGTGGACGAGGCCGCCACTCACCGCAGCGCTCACCGCGCGGAACACGGCGAGGGCGCGCTCGGCGTCCACCTGCGGCACGTGGTTGCCGATCGCCTCGGGGCGGCCGCTCTGCTGCGCCACGTAGCGGGCATAGTCGGTCGCTCCGAGTTCGTCGGCGGTGACGCCCAGCACGTAGACGAGGTCGCCCGCGCACTTGGCGTCCATCGTCACGGCCTTGCCCACGTCGTCCATCTTGGCGATGAGCGAGAAGAGGAGCGTGGGGGGGATGCTGATCTTCACGCCGCCGCGGGTGGAGTCGTTCTTCATCGAGTCCTTGCCGCTGATGAGGGGCACGGCAAAGGCGGTGGTGTAGTCGTAGAGGGCCTGGTTGGCGCGGACGAGTTGCGCGAGCTTGTAATGGCCATCGGGGGTCTTGTCGCTCTGCACGGGATCGGGCCAGCAGAAGTTGTCGAGGCCAGCCATGTGGTCCAGGCTGGCGCCGGTGCCCACGGCGCGGCGGACGGCAAGGTCGATGCACGACGCCACCATGTGATAGGTGTCCACGTCGGAGTAGTGTGGCAGGATGCCTTCGGTGAGGACGATGCCCTCGGGCCTACCGTAGTCGAGCAGGAACACCGAGGCGTCGCTCGGCGTATCGTTGTTCACGCCGACGAAGGGCTTGACGACGGACAGCCCTTTCACCTCGTGGTCGTAGCAGCGGCTCTTCTTCTCGACGGAGCACAGATTGAGGTCGGCGAGGAGGTCGGCGAGCGCGCGATTGAGGTCGGGCTCGGCCGGCAGCTCGGGCTCGGGGTGGCTCCGGGGCTCCCACACGGCCTTGAGCCTGTAGGTGGGGTGGCCGTCGTGCATGAAGTCGAGGTCCACGCAGCCCACCGTGCGCTCGCCATACTTGATGTGGAACTTGCCGCTGTCGTTGAACGTGCCGAGCACGATAGCCTCCACTTCGCGGCGTTCGGCGAGGGCGAGGAACTCGTCGATGTGCTCGTGCGACACGGCGATGCTCATTCGCTCCTGTGCTTCGGAGACCAGGATCTCCCACGGGTCGAGGCCGTCGTACTTCAGCGGCGCCTTGGCGAGATCGAGCACGGCGCCGCCGCTGTAGGTGCACATCTCGCCGATGCTGGACGAAAGCCCCCCTGCCCCATTGTCGGTGATGGCGGCGAAGAGCCCCTTGTCGCGGGCCTCGAGGAGGAAGTCGGTGAGCTTCTTCTGTGTGATCGGGTCGCCGATCTGCACGGCCTGGGCGGGCGATTCGCTGCGCAGCTCTTCGCTGGAGAAGGTGGCGCCGTGGATGCCGTCTTTGCCGATGCGGCCGCCGGCCATCACCACGAGGTCGCCGGGCTTCACGTATTTCTTCTCGCTCGGCTCGCCGCACACCAAGCGGGGCATCTTGGACACGGTGCCACAGTAGACGAGCGGCTTGCCGAGGTAGCGTTCGTCGAAGATCTCCCAACCGCGGGCGTAAGGGATGCCGCTTTGGTTGCCGCCGTCGATCACGCCCTTGTGCACGCCGTCGCGGATGCGGCGCGGATGCAGCAGCCCCTCCGGGAGCTTGCCATCGAAGAAGGGCGAGCCGAGGCAGTAGCCCCACACGTTGATCTGGAGCTGCCCGCTGCGGCCGGTGCCGAAGGGGTCGCGGTTCACGCCCACGATGCCGGTCATGGCGCCGCCGTAGGGGTCGAGGGCCGACGGGCTGTTGTGGGTCTCCACCTTGTAGGCCACGCTCCAGTCATCGGTGAAGGCGATGACGCCGGCGTTGTCGTGAAACACGCTGAGCAGCCACGGGCACTTCTCGCGCAGTTCCTCGGTCGAGCGGCGGATGAAGGTGTTGAAGAGGGAGTGGATGACCGTGTGCTCGCCGGTGGTGGCGTCGGTGTAGTCGATCTCGGCGTTGAAGATCTTGTGCTTGCAGTGCTCGCTCCAGGTCTGGGCGAGGAGTTCGAGCTCCACGTCGCTGGGGCTGGGGCCGAGGCCGAGGGCCTGACGATCTTCGACCCGCGCGGGGTCGGCGAAGTAGCCGCGCACGGCCTGCATCTCTTCGAGCGAGAGGGCGAGGATGCCGTCGCTGCTGATGCGCAGGAGTTCGTCGTCCGACACCTGGAGGTCCACCGTGCGCACCTCGCGGCTCGGCTCGCCGAGCATGAGCGGCACGGAGAGGTCGGCCTCGGCGGCGCGCCACTCGTCGGCGGCCTGCACGCGGATGGTCTCGATGAGCTTGTTGGCCAGCAGGTCGGTGCCGATGTGCTCGGCCTGCTCGCGCGCGAGCGAGGGAGCGACGAGGAAGTACTGGGCCTCGGTGAACACCGCGTCGGCGTCGGCCAGCTTGCGGCCGAGGATATCCTCGATGGCCGTCCTGGCGGTGCGGCCCACGTTGTCGGTCACGCCGGGACGAAAGCCGATGGTGATCAGCCAGTCGAAGTTTGGGGCGTCGAGCCGCCCGAGCGCCGAGTCCTGGATGACGGGGTCGGCGAGCTCTTCGCGCACCCGCTCGGCCTCGTCGGCCGTCAGATCGGCATGCACCTTGTAGACGGACCGCGTGCGGCAAGCCGACACGTCCATGTGCAGGAACGTACGCACGTTGGCCACGACGCCGTTGCCGCGAGCATCGTTCACCCCAAGCTTCGGGCCGATCTCGATGCGATGGACCATGGGAACGTCCTATGTGGGGGTCAGACGCCACGCAGTATACGCATTCTGCGGGAGCGCGCAAGCGAGGTCGCTCACACCTCGCCGGCCATTTTCAGGATCCGGCATGCGACGGTCGGCGCGATCCGGTACCGCTCCACGGCGAGGCGCTCCAGCACATCGGACACGCAGTCGAGCAGCCCCTTCTCCTTGGCAGCCACCAGGATCCTGCCTGTACCAACGACGGGAACGTCCGCGGCCGACGCATAGCGCCGTCCCTTCTTCTCATCCATCAGCAGAGGGACCTCTTCTTTCGTGCTCATTCGTGTCTATTCGTGGCTAAGGTCTCTCTTCTCTTCTCCGTGTCTTCGCGGGGTCGGCGCCCTCGGCGAGGCCGCCGTAGGTGCGGGGCATGCGGTCCCGGGGGCCGATGGAGCGCCAATGGCCCACCCACGGCAGACACTCGCGCGCGGCGAGGTCCACCTCGGCCCACACGATGCCCTCGCGCCCCTTGCTGGCCGCCAGGATGCGCCCCATTGGATCGATGACCATGCTGCTGCCGCTGTAGACCGAGGCCACGATGCACAGGCCGTTGTCGCGGGCGCGGACGCGGAAGGTGGTCTCGCCGTCCACGCGGCCGCCTTCGTCGGGCAGGGTGTTGCCCCACGTGGGGGCGAAGAGCACCTCGGCACCGCGCAGCGCGAACAGACGCTCGGGCTCGGAGAAGAACCAGTCGTAGCAGATCTGGATGGCCACGGTGCCGAAGTCGGTGCGGAACACGGGATACTCGTGCCCGGGCGTGATGCCCTTCTTCCACTCCTCGCGGGGCAGGTGCACCTTGCGGTACTTGCCGGCCAGACGGCCCTCGCGGTCGAGGAGCACGGCGGTGTTGTAGATGGCGTCGCCGTCGCGCTCGGCGAGGCCGGCCACCACGTAAAGCTTGTTGCGGCGTGCGGCGGCGCCCAGGCGCTCGGTGTCGGGGCCGGGGATGGGGCGGGCGTCGTCGGCCGCGGTCTGGCGGGTGCCGACGGAGGTGATGGCCTCGCACAGGCACACGGCGTCAAGGCCGAGCTTGCCAGCGGCGTCGATCTGCTGGCACCACAGGTCGAGGTTCTTCTCGCGGGTGCTGTTTGTCGGCCTGAGGAACACGGAACCGAGCTTCACCTTACGCGGCTTGGGCATGGCGGCCGGCCGCAAGCTCGCCCGCTGCCACAGCACGCTGCCGCCCTGGGGCCACTTGACCTCGAGCGACAGCCGCGCGCCGTCGGCCTCCTTCGGGGCGACGAGCACGTCGCGAAACGTCATGGCGCCCTTCTCGGCCCCCGGCCCCCGCACGTACATGCCCGCAGGATGCACCAGCTTGCCCCCGCGGGTCCAACTGACCCGCACGAGCACGGAGCGGTGAACCGATGGCACGCCCTCGACGGCGCACGCCACCTCGACGGCGTAGGCCGAGCCGCCGCGGATGCCCCCCACGTCCTGCGCCACGCCGCCCACGGCATAGGGCCGGCCCGACGCCTCGAACAGCAGCCCGCCGTCCGTGGCCCGTGCCGCGCACGCCGCCGCGGCCACCTCGGGCGCCCACGTCGTCCAGTGCTCGGCAAACGGGGCATCGCCTTTGCGGGCGAAGGTGGGGTTCCGCACCAGATTCTGCTCCTGGCTCATGGCCACTGCTCCACAAAGGGCCACCACGGCCGCCAGCGCCGCGCTCCTTATGACCCGTGACACGTTGGGAACGCGATGGGGCATTACTTCTGCCAGGCCGACTTGAGTTCGTGGACGACCAGCCGCGCGGCCGTCGCCGTGCCGCCCCTGGCAAAGGCCGCGATGCCGCGGCTGCCGTCCGGCGGGATGACGCCGATGGGCATGTACGCGCGGCCCTGGTTGCCGAAGATTTCGACGGACGTGCGGTCCACCAGGATCTCGAGGCGGATGTTCCCATCCGCGAGCTTCAGCGGCGCGCGCCGGCCGCGGCACTCGAGCTCCTGCTTCTTGGCGTCGTAGACCACGGCGGTGCCGCGGAGGTTGAAGCCCACCTGTGCCGCGTCGCCCGGAGCGATCTCCGCCACGATGTGGAACAGGTTGCCCTGGGCATCCTTCAGCGGGTTGTCGCCGCCGTCCTCGAGCGCCACTTTCTGCCAAGCGTGCTTCTTCCTGTGCAGGAGCGCGATCTCCCGCACCGGCTCGGCGAACATGCGGATGCCTTCGTCGGTGGTCCGCAGGGTGAGCTCGACAGGGAAGTCCATCATCTGGTTGAACGGCATGGTGGGATGGCCCACGCGGCCCCAAGCGATCTGGATGCGGCGGCCGTCCTCGGGCGGCACGTCGGTGAAGGTCTGCGAGGCGTAGAAGCAGTTGCCCAGGTTGAAGCGGATCTTCGGCCCGTCCGGGGTGAAGGCCTTGCCGTCGAAGGAGCCTGTGGCGTAGGCGCCGTCGGCGCCGTAGACCACCCACTTGGTGTTCTTCTTGTCGCCGTCCACGGGCAGCTCGAAGATCTCGGGACACTCGAAGTAGCCGTCGATGCGGCTCTCGTAAGTCCATTTCTTGAGGTCGGGCGAGGTGTAGAAGGCAACGCCCTTCGACTTCTGCCGCTCGTCGAACACGGCCATGACCCAGTGCTTTCCGGGCGCGTACCAGATGATCTTGGGGTCGCGGCCGCCGTGCTTCACCACGGGGTTGCCCTCGTAGTCGGTGAAGGTGTGGCCTCGGTCATTGGAGTAGGCGATGGCCTCGCCGCGGCCGGTGCTGGTGTAGGCGGCCACGATCACCTTCTCGTCGCCAGTCTGCCAGCCGCCCGTGTTGTTCCAGTCCACGGCGGCGCTGCCGCTGAACACCCAGTCGCCGTGGCGGAACGGGTAGATGGCGATGGGCAGCTCGGTCCAGTGTACCAGGTCTTTGCTCACGGCGTGGCCCCAGTGCATGTTGCCCCACTTCCAGCCGTAGGGGTTGTGCTGGTAGTAGAGGTGCCATTCGCCCTTGTAGAAGACCATGCCGTTGGGATCGTTGTTCCAGCCGCGGCGGGAGGAGAAGTGGAACTGCGGGCGGTGCTTCTCCTTGTAGAGGCCGGCCGCGTCGGGCACGTCGTCGTCCTGGGTGATGGCGGCGAGGCCCTTGGACCCCTCGCGGATGCGGCCCACCTCGAGCGTGGCCGTCTTGCCCTTGTAAGGCTCCATGTCGAGGAACACCCAGAAGCTCGGCTCGGCGTCGGCCAGCTCGATGTCGAAGTCGTCCACGATCTTTTCACCCACGGTGACCTTCATGCGCACGCGCTTGGCGCCGTTCTTGACGGGCAGGTGGAGGTAGCGCTTGGTCATGAGCACCTCGCGGCTGGCGGGGCCGCGGACGGCCATGCGCTTCTTGTCGCTCTGCGCGATCTGGTCCACGTTGATGTGTCCCCAGCCACCCGTGCCCTTGTCCACGATCTGGATGACGGCCTGCTTGCCGGCCAGTTCCTTCACGTCCCACGACATCCAGTCGAGTTCCTCGCTGCCGCCGGAGCGTGTGTTGGGGCCGCGGGCGGTGCGGACGGCCTTGCCGGCCACCAGCAGGTCCACGTGGGTGCCGGCGTGTCCGCCGCCACCGATGAGGAAGTTGATGAAGGGCCGCTCGATGGCAAACGGCGGCGAGGTGAGGGTGCCGGTGGTGCCGTCGCCCTTGTGGAAGGTGTTCACCAGCCCCTTGCCCTCGAAGCCGCTCACGTGCATCTGCCCAGGCAGCGTGCCGCGGGCGGGGCCGGGGCCGAAGGCCTCGCCGGTGACCTTCCAGTCGCCGTAGTCCTTGGCCTCGAAGTCGGCGATGAGGATGTCCTCGGCCGCGAGGGCCAATGGCCAGGCGAGCAGCGCGAACACGAGCGTGATGGCGGCGAACAGGCGTTGGCTCATCTCGATACGTCCTCAGGTTGGGATGCGGCGATACTGTTGGCCTCTATGGGTAGCGCATCGGGGCAGCGCTGTCCAGCGCGGTGGCCCGCTTTTCTCTTGACAATGCCGAGAGCTTGTGATAGTACTTGATAGACACAGCCTGCCCATCCCCTTTCGTCTGCGAGCGCAACGAATGAAGAAAGCCGACGATGCCGCGTCCGCCAGCAAGCGCTGGTACTCCGTCCCCGAGGCCGCCGAGTATCTGGGCGTGAGCGTGCCCACCCTCTTCCGCTGGATGAAGGACGGCCAGCTATCCTTCTACAAGGTCGGCGGCTCCACACGCTTTACCGAGGAGGGCCTTGACGCGGTGATCGAGAAGACCACCGGTTCCAAGGAGGCTGAGGCCGCCGCAGGACGGTGCGCGGCGTGCGGACACTGCGTGCTGGTCGAGGGACGGCTCCAGGGCACGGGGCGGCTCTACTTCCACCCCGAGAAAACGAAGTTCTGGACGTTCCAGGAATCGATGGTGCCCATCCGTGCCCGCGTGTGCACGGCCTGCGGCTACATCCAGACCCACGCCGACACCACCAAGCTCAGCCGCCTGCTGCCCGAGGACGACGGCGAGGAAGGCTAGGCTGGGCGTGGCACCCGTGCGGAGAGCGGGACCGGGTGTTCGGTGATGGGTGGTGGGCGGCGGAGGGCGGGCACAGGGACCCACCCCTACAAGAGGCGCGAGGCTTGCGCGCGGGGTTCCTCACTGCTCGCTTCCTTTGTTCTACAACTGCTTCGCCGTCGGCTCTGCGGGCCACTTGGGGATGCCCTTCCCGCTGGCCGCCTGCTTGCGGTAGAGCGCCCGGAAGGGATTCTCCTTGGGCACGGGGGCGTCCTCGTTCACCATCGCGGGCAGCACCTCGGCCCACCATTGGTCGTAGGCCTTCCGCATGGCGGCGACCACGTCGGGGTGCTTGGCAATGACGTTGGTCTTCTCGCCGGGGTCGTTGGTGATGTCGTACAGCTCACGGTTGTTCACGAGGCGATAGCGCTGCGAGCGCACAGAGCAGGCGCGGAACTTGCTCTGCGCGGCTTGCCCCTTGCCCCAGCGGCCCACGTGTGTGAAGAGGGTGCGGTCGGGCCACTCGGCCTTGGGGTCCCTGAGCAGCGGCACGAGGCTGCGGCCGTCGAGCTTCACGCCTGCCGGCAGCTTGCCGCCGCACAGCTCGGCGAGGGTGGGGAAGATGTCCACGTGCGCCGCCAGCGCGCCCACGTCCACGCCCTCGGGCGTGCGGCCCTTCCATCGGAAGAAGCCGGGCACCCGCGTGCCGCCCTCGTAGGGCGAGCCCTTCTTGCCGCGCATCCCGGCATTGTAGAGCGCCTTCACCTTCGGCGCCGGCTCGGGCGCGGCCTTGCCCTTTCGACGTCGCCTGCCCCCGCGGGGGCCGGCCTGGGCGCTGCCGTTGTCGGTCATGAAGATCACCAGGGTCTTCTCGGCGAGTCCCCAGGCATCGAGCTTCTCGAGCAGGAGGCCCACGTTGTTATCGATGTTGGTGATCATGCCGTAGAAGGCGGCGGCGGCGGGGTCGAGGCCCGCGTCCACGTAGGGCTTGGAGTACGACTGCGGACACACCAGCGGCCCGTGGGGCGCGTTGGTGGTGATGTAGGCGAAGAAGGGGCGGTCTTTGCTCTGCTTGATCCAGCGGAGGGCCTGGGTGAAGAAGATGTCGGTGCAGTAGCCCTGGGTCTTCACAAACGAGCCGTTGTGGCGGATGGCGGGGTCGAAATACTTGTTGCCTGGCGCGTCGCCGCAACTGCCGGGATAGCTCTGGCCGATGCCGCCGGCGCCGTGGATGAACACCTCGTCGAAGCCGCGGTTCTGAGGCTGGTAAGGCTCCTGGTCGCCGAGGTGCCACTTGCCGAAAATGCCGGTGGTGTAGCCGGCCTGCTTGAGCATCTGAGCGAGCGTGGTGCCCTTAAGGCCGAGGCGCTCGCGCTCGTGGATGGTGTGGGTGACGCCGTTGCGGAACTCGTGCCGGCCCGTCATCAGGCTCGCGCGGGTGGGCGCGCACGTGGGGCTCACGTGAAACGCCGTGAACCGCACGCTCTGCGCGTGGAGCGCGTCCAGGTGGGGCGTTCTGATGATGGGGTTGCCGTGGCAGGCCAGCTCGCCGTAGCCTTGGTCGTCGGTGATGACGAGCACCACGTTGGGATGGGGCCAGGCGTCGTCGGCCGCCCGTGCCTTCATGGCCATGCCCAGCGCCACGCTGGCGCCGGCGGCGCGGAACAGGTCGCGTCGGTTCAGTTGCATCAATGTACTCCTCGGTGGCCCAGATCGCAGGAAAGGCTCCCCCGCTCTCGATCCTACCGTCGTCAGCCGGTGTGTCAAGGCCGACTGCGCACCGCGGTGGACAAGACCGCACCGAGTTGGCATAATCGTGAGGCTTCAACTGGCCACCCATACCCAAGCCCGAGAAACGATGAACGCACGAGCCGACATTCTCCAGGCGATCCAGGACGCCCCCGAGGTGCCCGTGCTGATTCTGGGCGGCGGCATCAACGGTGTGGGACTCTACCGCGAGCTGGCGCTCCAGGGCGTGCGCTGCGTGCTGGTGGACAAGGCGGACTTTGCGGCGGGGGCCACCTCCAAGTCGTCGCGGATGATCCACGGCGGCTTGCGCTACCTGGAGAGCCGCGAGTTCAAGCTCGTCCGCGAGTCGCTCGCCGAGCGCAACCGCCTGATCGACAGCGCGCCCCACTACGTGTCGCCGCTGAAGACCACCATCCCGCTCTTCTCGTGGCTGGGCGGGCTCGTCCGCTCGTCGCTCATCTTCTGTGGCTTCGACGTGCGGCCCGGCGGCCGCGGCGCGCTCATCTGCACGCTGGGCCTCACGTTCTACGACTTCGTGACCCGCAAGCACCGCCGCACGCCCAGGCACTACCTCACCTTGCGCAAGAAGTCCCTCGCGCGCGTGCCCGGCCTCCACCCCGGCATCGTGGCCACCGCCACCTACTGGGACGCGCAGATCACCGAGGCCGAGCGGCTGTGCATCGAGCTGCTCCAGGACGCACAGGCCGCTGCCCCCGACTGCCAGGCGCTCAACTACGTACAGACCGTGGGCGTCCGCGACGGCGCCGTGGTGCTGTGCGACGACCTGGGCGGCCACGAATTCGCCGTGCGGCCCCAGGTGGTGGTGAACGCCACGGGCGCCTGGGTGGACAAGGCGAACGCCGCCCTCGGCCTCGACACCGAGTTCATGGGCGGCACCAAGGGCTCCCACCTGATGGTGGACAACGCCGAGCTTCGCAACGCCCTCGGCGACTCGATGGTCTACTACGAGCACACCGATGGCCGCGTGTGCATCACCTACCCCTTCGCCGACAAGGTGATGATGGGCTCGACGGACATCCGTATCGACGACCCCGACGCCGCAGCCTGCGACAGCGGCGAAATCGAGTACATGCTCGCCACGCTGCGCGACGTGTTCCCCGACATCACGATCCACCGCGACGACATCGTGTTCGTCTTCTGCGGCGTCCGGCCCCTGCCCTCTAGCCACGGCAACGTGACGGCCACCATCAGCCGCGGCCACAGCATCCGCACCCTCGAGCCCACGGCCGAGCGCCCCTTCGCCATCGACTGCCTCATCGGCGGCAAGTGGACCACCTTTCGCGCCTTTGCTGAGCAGGTGGCCGACAAGCTGCTCGCCCAGCTCGGACGCGAGCGCCGGTGTGCCACGGACCTGCTCCCCATCGGCGGCGGTCGCGACTACCCGCACAGCTCCGGCGAGAAGGCGGCGTGGGTCCAGCGGGTGGCCAAGGAATCGGGGCTGACGGACGAGCGAGTTCGCGCGCTCTTCCAGCGCTACGGCACATCGGCCGGGGCCTACGCAGCCAGCGTGGGCGCCGCCGGCGAGACGCCCCTGGCGACCCTGCCCGACTACGCGGCGGAAGAGGTCCAGCGGATCGCGGCCGACGAGTGGCTCGTGCACCTCACCGACCTCGTCTGCCGCCGCAGCCTCATCGCCATCCGCGGCTGCGCGAGCGACGCCGTCCTCGCTGAGCTGGCCGACGTGGTGGGCGATGCCCTCGGCTGGGACGCCGCGCGCAAAGAGGAAGAAACAAAGCAGGCACAAGCCGAGGTGGCCGTGCCTGCCTTGCAGTCCTGAATATGCGGCGTCGCCGCCGCTCCCCCCTACTCCACGAGACCGAGCCGCTCGCGACCGAGCGCATCGGCGGCGAACATGGCGTCCACCACGCCGTCCGAGGTGACCTCGAAGCGGTGGTTGGCGCACAGCGAGCCCTCGCCGGCGCACACATCGCCGATGGTGGCCAGGCGCTCGCGCTCCACGCCCTCGAGGCTCAGCGCGGCGAAGGTGACGGGCAGCCCGACGGCGATGCACCAGTCGACGATGCGGTATTTCTCGTCGGTGGGCACGTCGGGGTCGAGGCAGAGCTGGCTCACGACGCCGAAGGCCACCTTTTCGCCGTGGTAGTAGGCGTTGCACTCGGGGAAGCCGGTAAGCAGGTTGCCGATCATGTGCGCCGTGGCCAGGCCGCCGCTCTCGAAGCCGAGGCCGGACAGCAGCACGTTGGCCTCCACGATGCGCTCCACGGCCGGGGTCACGAGGTTCAGCTCGGCGGCGCGCCGGGCTTCCACGCCGTGTTCCATTAGCGTGTCAAAGCACAGGCGTGCGATGGCGATGGCGGCCTGTGTGGGCACGCCGCCGCCGAGGTTGATCGGGCTGGTCTTGAGGGCAGATTCGGTTTCCACCCAGGTGGAGAGTGCGTCGCCCATGCCGGCCACGAGGGCGCGGACGGGCGCGCCGGCGATCACCTGGGTATCGACCATCACGATGTCGGGGTTGAAGGGCCAGCAGTCGAAGCCGAGGAAGAAGTGGTTGTCGTCGTACCACACGGTGGCGCCGCTGGTGGGCGAGTCGTTCGAGGCGATGGTGGGACACGTCATGAGCCGGACGCCGGTCTCCACCGATGCGGCCTTGGCCGTGTCGAGGCACTTGCCGCCGCCGATGCCGACCGACACGTCGGCGCCTTGGTCGCGGATGATCTCGGCCACCCGAGCGGCCTCGGCGCGGGTGGTTTCGCCGTTGAAGGCCACGTCGACGATCTCGAGGCCGGCCTCCTGGATGCTGGCGAGCACGGTGTCGCCCACGATGCCTTTCACGGCGCCGTCCCACAGCACCATGGGCTTCTTGCCGAGCAGGGCGAGATAGGTGCCGATTTCCTCGAGCACGCCTTTGCCTTGCACGTACTTCCGCGGGGCGATCAAGACGCTCTTCATGCCAGGGCTCCTTCAAAGGGGGTGAGGGGTCACTCGAGGGCCGGCTGGACGATCTCGCCGCGGGCCTGGGCCTCCGTGTTCTTGTAGGCGCCGAAGAAGTCGGAATTGCAGTCGAGCCACAGGGTGATGCGGTGCAGGTCTTCGGGCGAGAGCGTGAGGTCGTGGTGGCCCTTGGCGAGCATCTGGTAGAGCTTGGACGCTCGGGCGCCAAACTTGCCGGGGATCGTGCGCGGCACGGTGAACACGGCGTTGTCGAAGTAGAAGGCGTGGCCCTTGAGGCTGTGGTAGGAGACGTGCCAGCGGTTGGGGTTCTTCCGCGGGTCGCCGGCAGCGAGGTCGGGGGCACGCTTGTCCTTGTTCTTGATGTGGCACGGCACGCAGTTTCGGTCGAGCACGGGCTGCACGAGGCGGGGGTAGCTGAAGGGGTTGGAGCCGTCCACGTCGGGCTTGACTTGCGAGGGGACGCGCGACATAGCGAGAGGCTGGCGTTCGCTGAGTGTGGTGGCGGTGCGGGAGTCGTGGCAGCCCTGGCACAGGAGCGTTTCGCCGGGGTGGACGTAGGTGTCGCTGCGCATGGACTGCACGGCGAGTCCCTGCTGGTCGAGGGCCTGGAAGTAGACGGGCACGTCGACAGGCAACTCGAACCAGGCGCTGCCGTCGGCCTCGACGGGCACGGTGCCGAGCACCTTGCGGGCGTTTTTCTGGCGGCCGTATCCCACGCGGGGGTTGTCGGCGTGCGGGGTGGTCTTGGGGAGCACCTGCACGATGCGAAGGGACGCGATGCGGGTGCCCTCGGGCCAGGGCAGCAGCCCTTCGTACACGTTCACCACGCCCACGCGGCTGGTTCTGGGCAGTTGGTCTTTCGGCGGCGTGGGCTGCCCGGGCCGGCCGACGAGGGTGACGTGCGGCAGCACGGGCGGCACCCCGCGCGGGCGCAGCGGGATGGGGCTCAAGCACGAGATCTTCGGGTCGCGGTAGAGGAGCACCTTGTTGCCGAAGGCGTCCACGAGGTGGATGCCGAAGCGGTTCCGGATGCCCCGCCGCGCGTTGGCCTGGGCATCGTAGACGCAGAGGTGGAACTCTTCGCTGAGTGGCCACGCGGTACCGTAGACGTGCCGGCCGCCCTCGGACTCGGGGAAGCGGATCTCGGGTGTAAAGCGCTTGACGGGCTGCATGGCGTCGTCGTCGGGCTGCTTGGGGTCGACGATGACGATGGAGCCGTAGGCCTGGCCGTGGTGGCCGGCGGCGGTGGCCACGTATTTGTGGGAGCCGGGGATAGCCCGCACGTCCATCTCCATGTGGGGGCGGTGGCCCTGGTTCACGGCAAAGTTGCCCTGGATGGCGCGGGCGTCGCGGCCATCGGGGGTGGTGATCCACGGGTGGTGTGCCTGGTTGAAGCCGCGGTCCACGTAGTCCCACCGGGTGTAGATGATCATGCCGTCGTGGTCGATGCTGGGGTGCCACTCGTTCGTTTCGTGCGCGCTGATGCACACGATGTCGCCGCCATCGGGGTTCATCGTGTGGAGGGTGAAGGTGGGCACGGGACGACCGTGGCATCGGCCGAAGCCGCCGCGGCGCTCGGAGATGAACAGGATGCGGCCGTTGGGCATCCAGCAGGGGTCGAAGTCGTTCACGGGGCCGTCGGTGAGCTGCCGCAGGTGGGCGCCGTCGGCGTTCACCTGGAAGAGGTGGTAGGTGCTGCGCTCGGTCCAGCGGTACTTGGTGCGCTCGCCTTCGGTCCAGGCGAAAAGGAGGGTCTTGCCGTCGTAGGACAACTCGGGGGATAGGAAGCCGCCGGGCTCGAGCTTCTTGCCCTGCAAGCGGCCGTTTTCGCACACGGCGTCCGCGAGCAGGTCGCGTGCGACGGGCCGGTCGCTGAAGGGGTTCTCGAGGACGAAGAGGCCGCCGCCGGGCAGTGCCATGAAGCCGAAGTACTGGTCGCACATGTGGTTGCCCTCCCCTTCGGAGGGCGGATAGCAGTGTTTCTTGATGAAGAATATGCGGTCGAAGTTCAGGAGCGGGTTGGCGAGGGCGATGCGCCGCTGGAGCGTTTTGGCGCGGCCGTAGAGCGCTTGGCGGCCCTCGTGATCGGCGGGGTTGCCCTTGGCGTTTTCGGCCTGGAGGGCGGCGAGGGCGGCCTGCTCGGGCGCCAGGTCGCGGACGCCTTCCATCGTGCGCAGCCGGGCCAGCAGCACACCCATGCGGCGGAGGAGTGCATCGACGGCGTCGCGGTCTTTCTCATTGATGAGCGAGGCCGCATGGTAGGCCTGCGCCTGGTAGCGTGGGTCGCGCGAGCGGCCGCGGAAGTTGCCGAACTGGCGCTGCACGACCTCATACTCGCTGGGTTCGGGCGGGGTGAATGCCTTGGGGCGCTTGCCGATGACCTCGAGCTTCGCGTCGGCCCAGTCCGTGTGGTCGTGGCCGTAGCCATCGCCGGCCACGGTGACGATGAGATCGAGCATCTTCACGCCCGAGACGTCCACCTCGAGCTTCTTCGCCGGGTCGCGGCCGCGCAGGATGCCGCTGGCCCACAGGAGCTTGCCGTCGCCGACAACCTCGAACTCGCTGCTGCCGTTGCCGTTCACCTCGTCGTCGATGCCCACCACGGCGGTGAACCGCCGCGAGCCGCCGTTGAGGGCGACGAGGAAGTGGCCCGGCGGATG
>JADHXT010000020.1 GCA_016782825.1 Candidatus Brocadiia bacterium
GTGGCGTGATGCCGGGGACCTTGGCGCCGAACACGCCGACCGAATCGCAGTTCATGTCGTCGGCGGTGATGAACAGGATGTTGGGCCGCTGCTTTGCGGCTTGCGCCCGAGCCAGCCGCGGCGCGAGCGCCGCGCCGGCCAGCACGCCGACCGATCGCAGAAAATCGCGTCGTTTCACGGCAGGCTCCTTGCACAGAGCGGTCAGCGCCTGCGACGGCGTCGCAGGAGGCCGATGGCGCCGAGCGCGAGCAGGCTCATCGTGGCTGGCTCGGGTATGCGCGAGGTGAGGATGATGCCGCTGATGGCGGCGTGGCTGTCTGCGGCGATGGTGAAGTCGAGTTGGAGCGCGCCGCTGGCGTCGGAGGTGGCGAAGAAGCCGAAGAGCGAGGCCGTGTTGCGGTTGCCGTCGGCCACGGTGGTCCAGACGTCCACGGGTACCGTGTTGGCTTCCACCAACAGGTCGCCGTTCCAGCCGTCGTCGCCGCCGATCACCTGCACGTAGAACTCGGTATCGGGCATAAGGCTGGAGAAGATCATGCTGGCCAGGGCGTGGTTGGTTCCGCCGACGTAGAACATCTCGCCGCCGACGGCGTCGAGTGTCGCGGCGTCGGGGCCTATGGCGTTCACGTTCTGTGTGCGCGGCGTGTTGTCGCTGGTGAAGGGGAAGTTGAGGGTGAGTGTGGCGGCCATGTTGTTGGCCGTGAGCAGGAAGGGGCCGCTGGGGGGCGCGCTTCCGGCCAGGTTGATGTTGTCGAAGGCGATGCCGTGGAGGGTTCCCGCCGTGGCTCCGTTGGCGGTGTAGTGGAAGTTGACGGCGAGTTGGCCGCTGTCGATGGGGCCGGCGCCGAGGGGGTCGTCGGCCACTTGGGTGGTGTTGCTTAGGGGCTCGTCAATCACTTGGTTGATGCCGTACTTGTCGATGAGATACTTGTTCATGTGCACGGAGTCGTTGCCGTCGAGGCGATTGTCGAAGATGATCACCTCGGCCACGTCGCCGTTCCACCTGCGGTCGCTGGCGATGTTGTCGCTGAAGCGGAATCCCTGGTAGGCGGCCGCCGTGTCGCGCACGGCCTTCACCACGTGGGCCGCGCCGTAGCCGCCGGGGATGGTGAAGGTGGGGTGGCCGTCGATGTGGAACACGCCGTTGCTGTTGATGAAGTCGGCCACGTTGCCAGGGTAGTAGGCGGAGCCTGCGGGGGTGGTCTGGCGAATGTTGAAGTTGTGGTTCTTGTCGCAGATCAGGGTGGCGAGGTGGGCGCCGTTGTCCACCATCGTGCCCACGGCGTAGATGGTCTGCGCGGTCACGTTGATGAAATTGTTGAACAGCAGGTCGCCGCCGGCGGCAGTGGCCTGGAAGCGCACGGTCGGCTGGTTGCCGATGCCGCCGGAGCCGGCGGCCACGTAGGTGGGGCGGCCGTCGCCGGGGAAGTTGTCGTTGACGGACAGGCCGCCCACGAGGTCGGTCCACGATGTGATGGGCGTGCCGTTGGCGGGATTGGAGGCCCCACCATCGCTGTTCAGGTCGCTGGCGTCGAAGTGAGCCGACAGGTTGGCGCTGCTCACGGTGGGCAGCGGGATGCCCTCGGCCACCGGGGTGACGGCCAGGGCCAGAGCGACGACCACAAGAATCATGAGACGTGCCATCGTGCGTGCCTCCATAGGTGCACTGTTGGTGGGACGACCGCCAGGGTTCACCTGAGAACGGTCTGCGAAACACATCCGTCCGAGAGACCGAGCAACGCCGGCCCGCGGGTTCGTGGCATCTCCTTCCGCGCTGTTTGTGGGAGAGGGCAACAGAGGGTCTGCTTCTGGGAAGTGCAAGCTCATTCTTCCTGAACGAACGGCCAGCGTGCATGCCGGCCCATCGCAAGAGATTGTAGCCGACAGCTTCCCGGCACTGCAAGGGTTTTCTCACAGAATTCCGAGGAGGGCGCCGGGCGCGTTGCGGTTGTTCCGGCGCGCCCATTATGCTATCGTACAGGGATAAGCCTGTGTCGCCTGCTGTGTTTCCGCGCAACCCTCAACAAGAGAGACCACTGTGAACCTACGCTATGCAACGCTTATCGCCCTGCTCGCCGCTGTGGCCGCTGGCCCCCTGCTGGCCGCCGACGACCTCTGGACCGACAACGCCACCGAGGCCACGGCCGCCGCCGTGAAGGACAGCAAGGACCTGCTCATCAACTTCACCGGCTCCGACTGGTGCGGCTGGTGCACCAAGCTCGACAAAGAGGTCTTCAGCAAGGCCGCCTTCACGACCGCTGCGCCCAAGCACTTCGTGCTGCTGAAGCTCGATTTCCCCCGCCGCCGCAAGCTCTCCGATGAGATGAAGAAGCAGAACCAGGAATGGATGGCCAAGATGGGCGTGCAAGGCTTCCCCACCATCGTCCTCGCCGACGCCAAGGGGCGCCCCTACGCCAAGACCGGCTACCGTCCCGGCGGCTCCGACGCCTACGTGACGCACCTCGACGAGCTGCGGCAGAAGCGCGTGCAGCGCGACGAGGCCTTCGCCAAGGCCGCCAAGGCCGAGGGTGCCGAGAAGGCCAAGGCGCTCGATGCCGCGCTCTCCGCCCTCGATGCCAGCTTCGTCAGCCAGGCCTACGGCGAGGTGGTCGACCAGATCGCCACCCTCGACGCCGACGGCAAGGCCGGCCTGAAGGCCAAGTACGAGGCCATCGCGCTCAAGGCCAAGATCGCCGCCGCCATGCAGCAGAAGGACCTCGACGGAGCCATCAAGCTCTGCGACGAAGCCCTCGCCAAGGTGGGCGCCACGGGCGACACGGCACAGGAATTCCTGTGGAGCAAGAGCTACGCCTACTTCGTCAAGAAAGACCGCGAGAACGCCAAGAAGAACCTCGAAGCTGCCCTGGCCGCCGCGCCCAAGGGCCCCAAGGCCGCGCAGATCAAGCAGGTGCTTCAGCGCGTCTTCAAGGCCGAGAAGTAGCCCAGCCACCACGAGTCAGAGGGAAGGGCCGAGATGATGCAGATGCGACCTGTCGTCTCCGTCCTTCTCCTCTTGCTTGCCGGATGCACAGGTAGGAGCCGCCTCGTAGGCGAAGCCCCGCAGCTCCGCCGGCCGCCACAGACGCCGGCCCCGCTTCGCACCGCGGAGGCCGGCCCCACCCTCCACCTCCACTACGGCCGCGGCGGCGACCCCGGCAGCGCCATCGCCGACTTCATGTATTTCGTGCCCCTCATCTCGCCCGAGCCGGTCACCGTGAGCACGAGCGCGGGCAACACGCAGCGCGCCCGCGTGCTGTCGGCCAGACGGCGGGTGGCTGCCACGTCGTTCTCCGTGGTGTGCCCGTTCGAGGTCGAGGGCACCGGCTCGCAGCAAAATGCCATCGACCAGACCGCGCACGTCCGTCGCCACGAGCGCAAGCTCAGGGCCGGCGGCTCGCTGGCCAGGCTGCTCGACTACATCCGCTATGAAGGCCCCGGCCGTGGCCGCATCGAGGTGGACGGCATGGTGGCCGATGGTATTCCCACGGCCACGGAAGTGCGCCTCGTATTCAACGATGGCGGCCGAAGCCCGGTGACCATCGGCCTCAAGGACATCTACTACGCCGATGGCGCCTACCGCTCCGCCAACGAGATCGTGGCCCGTGTGAACGCCCTCACGTTCTCGCGCTCCGCCGACCCCCCGCGGATGGGCGTGTCCGTGGCGTCGGTGATGAGGAAGGATGCGGGCCAGAACCTCTGGGAGAGCATCAAGGGCCGCGTGGCTGGTGCCGTCGCCAACCTGCTCATCAAGCCTATCCACGTGGAGGCCGCGGGGAACCAAGCGATGCTCGATTTCGGCCTCTCCCTGCTCCTCCGCGACCCCACCTACACCTTCCCACGCGCGAAGAACCTGACGAGCCTATAGCGAGGGTCGGGCAGGCATCGCAGGCCACGAGCCGACGGCGCTCTGCACTGAAGCCCCAAGAGAGGAAGGCCGGATGGACGCTGTTCCCCTCAACCAATCGTGGTGGGTGGTCCCAGACAAGCTGCTTGCCGGCGGCTACCCAGGCGCACCAGAAGCCTCGAAGGCACGAGAGAAGCTCTCGCGTCTCCTCGACGCGGGCGTGCGGGCCGTCCTCTGCCTCCAGCCGCCCGACGAGAGGGGAGGGGGCGGCCAGCCCTTCGTTCCCTACGAGCCCATGCTCGAGCACCTGGCGAGGGACCGCGGCCATAGGGTCGACCTGCACCGCTTCCCCATCCGTGATGGCAACGTCCCCACGCCCGAGCGGATGGCGGAGATTCTCGACACCATCGACCAAGCCATCGACAGCGGCTGCCCAGTCTACGTGCATTGCTGGGGTGGCCACGGCCGCACGGGCACGGTGGTGGGATGTTGGCTCGTGCGACACGGGATGGACGGTCAGCAGGCCCTCCACCACATCGCCGAGCTGCGACGGGGTCACCCCGAGTTGAGGCACCGGCCTTCGCCCGAGATGTCGGCACAGGAGGACATGGTGCGCGCTTGGCCACGCGGCGCGGCACCCGCGAGCGGTGTGGCCTGTGATCCCCCCGGCCTTGCGGACCGCACGCGGGGCGCCTTGCTCGGCCTGGCGGCCGGCGATGCGCTGGGCACCACGCTCGAGTTCGAGCACCCAGGCACGTTCGAGCCCATCGACGACATGATCGGCGGCGGTCCTTTCCACCTCAAGCCAGGCGAGTGGACCGACGACACCTCGATGGCCCTGTGCCTCGCGGCCAGCCTCGTCGAGAAGCAAGGCTTCGACCCCCTCGACCAAATGCACCGGTACTGCCGATGGTGGCGAGAAGGCTACCTGAGCAGCACGGGGCGCTGCTTCGACATCGGCAACACGGTCAGCAGCGCACTGGCCACTTTCGAGCGGACGGGCGACCCCTGGGCAGGCCCCACCCATCCACGCTCCGCGGGCAACGGCTCGTTGATGCGGCTGGCCCCCGTACCCCTGGCGTTCGCGACGAATCCGGCACAGGCCATCCAGATGGCCGGTGATAGCTCTCGCACGACGCACGGAGCCGCCGAGGCGGTGGACGGCTGCCGCTACTTCGCGGGTCTGGTCGTCGGCGCGCTCCAGGGGAAGCCGAAGGACTGCCTGCTGGCCGACCACTACACACCCGTGCCCGGCCTTTGGGATGAGCAGCCGCTCAGCCCCAAGGTGGCCGAGGTAGCCGCCGGCTCATTCAAGATCAAGCAACCACCGGCCATCCGCGGCACAGGCTACGTGGTCGACTGCCTCGAAGCGGCGCTCTGGGCGTTCCATAGCGCCGAGTCCTTTAGAGAGGGCGCGCTGCTTGCCGTGAACCTGGGCAACGACGCCGACACCACCAGCGCCGTGTATGGCCAGCTTGCCGGTGCGTTCTTCGGCGCGAGCGGCATCCCGCCCGAATGGCGGCAGCGTGTCGCCCAGCGGGAGTTGATCGAGCAGCTCGCCGACCAGCTTCTGGCACTCGCCAACTCCCTCGGCCAATAGCAACGGCCTGGCGGCGCACCGCTCCCTCCTCGCTTGACGGCGGCGACGCGGGAGGCTATCGTGGCTCTCAGGAGACACGTGTGAGGCACAAGGGCAGGGCAAGGAGCCGATTGATGCGAACGATGTGGCGTCTGGCGACGCTCTTCCTCGTGCCGCTGGCCGCCTTCGGCTGGTCGTCGGCAGACCTGATCGAGACGAAGCAGGCCGAGCGCCTCAAGGGGCGCATCGTCCGCGAGAACCCGAAGCAGCTCGTCCTGCGCACCCCTTACGGCGAACTCACTCTCCCCCGCACCGCCATCAAGAAGCACACGCGGGCCACGTATGTGGTCGAGCTGAAGAACGGCTCGAAGCTCGAAGGCCAGGTGGTCGGCGAGGCGGACGGCAGCCTCGCGCTCAACGTGGGCGGCAAGCCCCGCCAAGTGCCTCTCGCCGACGTGAAGAGCGTGACCGAGAAGCAGCCGCCCGCACGGCCCAAGGTGCTCAGCCCACAGGAATTCTTCAAGCTCCACCGTGCCGTCCTCGCCCACTTCGAGAAGAAGGACTACGCGGCTGCTCTCGCCACGTGCGAGAAGATCCTCCAGTCGCTCCCCGACGAGGCCACCACCCTCTACAACGCCGCCTGCGCCTGCGCCCGACGCGGCGGAAAACCCAAGGCACTCGACTACCTCCGCAAGGCGGTCGAGGCCGGGTTCCTGGACTTCGTTCACATCGAGAAAGACCCCGACCTGGAGTCGCTCCGGGGCGAGCCGGCCTACCGCGAGCTGTTCGCGAAGAAAGCGGAGTATATCGAGCGGGTATCGAAGAAGACCATCGACCGGCTCAGCGCCGAGTTGAAGAAGAAGGGCATCGCGACCAAACAGTACCGCAGCCTGTTCGACCGCGAGCGGAACTTCGTGTACTTCCACCCGAAGAGCGACGAGGAGATCGCCGCGATCCGCCGAAGCCTCGAAGCCTACGCCGACTGTCAGTGGCGCGACCTGTTCCAGAACAAGCCGCAGCGTCCGCTCTTCATCGTCCTCCTCACCGCGGCCGACTCGCCCAAGGTGTTCCGCCGCGGCGTCGGCGGCATGTTCAATCCTGCCGCCATGACCCTCTTCTGTAGCGACATGCCGGCGCACAAGCTGCTGCGCATGAGCGTGGTGATTCACGAGTTCACCCACGCCCTGCACCACGCCGACATGGGCGCTCGCCATCAGCGACACCCTATCTGGCTGGTGGAGGGCCTCGCCACGCTGTTCGAGAGCTCCGACCGCAACGGCACCGTGGTGCCCCGCCACAACCACCGGCTGGCGTTCGCACAGCAGGCCGCGCGCGAGGGGCGCCTGCTCTCGTGGGCGGCGCTGATGAAGCTCAATCACGTGCAGTTCATGCTCCGCGCACAGTTGGCCTACGCCCAGGCACGGTACATGCTCTTCTACATGCACGAGAAGGGGCTGCTCAAGCGCTTCTACGACGAATACACGGCCCGCGAAAACTACGCGAAGGACCGCTCGGCCATCGACTCTTTCCAAGTCGTCTTCGGCAAGCCCATCGAGGAAGTGGAGCGCGACTGGCGGGCCTGGCTGCTCGAGCAGCAGGTGCCCCCTGTGCCCTTCCTGGGCGTGCAGACGGAAGACAAGGACGGCCAGGTGGTGGTTGTGAAAGTGGTGCCTGGCGCGCCCGCGGCGAAGGCAGGCATCCAGGCCAACGACCGCCTGGTGGCGGTTGCAGGTCAGCCCCTCGGCTCACGCGGCGACCTGCTCGAGGCCGTCGCAACCTGCAAGGTGGGCGAGGACACCGAGGTGGAACTCCTGCGGGGCGACAAGAAGCTCACCGTCAAGGCCCGGCTCGCCAGGCGCCCCGGGACGACGCCCCGCACGCCACACGCCCCTCCCTACCTGGGTCTCGCCGTGCAGCAGCAGGACGGCGCGGTGGTGATCCAAGGAGGTGGCCCCCGACTCGCCCGCGCAGAAAGCCGGCCTGAAAGCCGGCGCCGCGCTCCTGGAGTTCGGCGGCAAGAAGCAAACCTCCGTGCGCGGCTTCCTGGCTGCGCTGCGCGGCAAGAAGCCCGGGCAGAAGGTCCCTGTCAAGACCAAGCTCGGCGACGACACCCGCACCGTCACCGTCGAGCTGGCCCCCCAGCCCGCACCACGGTGACGCGTCTGCCATCCCGGTAGCTACTCGTCCGGCCGTCGGACGGCGATGCGGCTGATGAAGAGGTCGCCGCGCGTGGCGGCGAGGCGGAAGTCACAGCCGTTGGCGCGGCCCGCGAAGCGTGCGTGGGGCAGGCGGACGCTGACCTGCTTCCAGGTGTTGGTCGCGCCGGTCTTCTGGTGATGGGCGGTTCGGAAGCGCTGCGGGATGCCCTGGAGCGTGGCGTCGGCGGAATCGTACTGGAGGGTCCAGGACTCGCAGCCGGCGTCGTAGTAGTCGAGGGTCACGACCATGGGTTCGTCGGTGTCGCAGGCGAAGAAGAGATCGACGTCGAAGTAGAGATAGCGGTTCGTCTCGGAGAATCGGTTTGGGAGGGTGGCGAAGGTCTGGCGGCCGGCGACCTGACGAATCTCGACGGGGCCGTCGCCCTGGGCCTGGGGCACGAGGCGAAGCCCCTTGCTCTCGGCCGGGGTGACGGCGACGACCTTCGGCGCGGCTTGGGTCATGGGCCGCTCGATGCGGTGGCGGCGGTGGAAGAGGTCGGCGTAGCGGCGGGTCAGCTCGATGTATTGCCGGCCGTACTCCTTCGAGTGGCAGACGTCGGTGCCCTCGTGGAACTCGTTCCACGTCTCCACGTGGACGACGCTCGCGCGCGTGGCGGGGTCGAGGGCGAGCAGCTTCTCCCACGACCATCGGTAGAAGGCACCGTCCGCGCGTTTCCGCACCAGCGGGGTGCGGCCGGGCACGGCGGAGTGGTCGTAGCCGGGGCCGACGGCCGCGGTTTCGAGCAGCCGCGGCATCAGCGCTCCGCCCCACTGGTAGACGCTGTCGGCCCGGCCCGGCCATTCGGGCTTCTTGACGAGGAAGAGGTCGCAGCCGAAGGTCTCACGGAAGCGTCGGCGGGTGACGGGGAAGAGCTTGGCGTCCACGGCCTTGGCGAAGGCGGCGGCGTAGAGGAACACGATGGGCCGGCCGTTGATGCACGCGCGGTGCTGGGGCGGGATGAGGGAGAAGGCATCGCGGATCGTGGCGAAGAACCAGCGGCGGCCCGCCTCGGCCGTCAGGTCCACGTGAATGCCCGGGGCGTTGTGCCGCAGGGTCGAGGTGTCGTAGAAGAGGCCGATGGCGGGCGGCGTCTTGCCTTCCTTCAGGAGACGCTCGCGGGCCTCGACGAGCGGCGGCAGCCCCTCGTTCGACCAGTTCCCCTTCGCGCCCGGAGTGCCCCAGTAGACGGGCAGCACGATGTCGATGCCCGCGTCGATCATGTCGGCGAGCTGCTGGCGGTGCCACGCGACGCGCCGGGTGGAGAAGCCTTCGAGGGTCGGCGGATGATCGGTCAGCGCGTCGCTGCCATCGCCGTTGCGGAGGTGCATGCCGCTGTCGGCGTCGTACCAGTAGAAGTAGGACGTGGCGACGAGCGGCTGGCCGGCCTTGAAGGTCGGGGCCTCGGCACCGTGTCGCAGGAAGGCTCCGGGCGCGGGCGGCGGCTTCCAGTCGTCGGGCAGGCCGGCGGCGAGGCAGGCGCTGGCCAACGAGGCCATGATGGCTGTACAGGTCGCAGTCACGGCGGGAGGATTCATCATGCTGCACAACATACCTCTTGCGGTCCACTCGCGCAAGCTCTCCCTGTGTCTCCGAAGGGCATCACCAAGCCCAGCGGCAGTCGCGGAGAAGGTTTCTTTTTTGGAGCGCGGGGGGAGCGCTGGTATAATCTAACAATACGGGGTTCCCGGCTATTCCCCGTCCTCGGACGGTGAGTCCATAGAAAGAGAGATGCCCCCGGGCAACGCGCATGCCAGAACCAACCTGCCCCACATGCGGCCGTGAGCTCCGGCCGTCGGAGGACGGGGCGCCCACGGTCTGCCCCCATTGCCAGTCTCACCGCTATCCGTCGGACGCGGCTACGAAGACGAGCATGGGCGATGGCCCGCCTCCCGTGCCTGTCGATTACCGAGGCCGCACCTTCGGCAAGTATGAGATCATCGAGGAAATCTCCCGCGGGGCCATGGGCGTGGTGTACAAGGCCAGCGAGCCGCTCACCCGCCGCATCGTGGCTCTCAAGGTGCTCCTGGCAGGCGAAATGGCCAGCGGGGTGCAGGTGGAGCGGTTCCGCCGCGAGGTGCAGGCCGCCGCGCGGCTGCGCCATCCCGGCATCGTGCCGGTCCACGACGTGGGCATCTTCGACGGCAAGCACTACTATACGATGGACTTCATCGAGGGCCGCCCGCTCAACGAGCTCATCGCCTCGGGCGAGGTGTCCATCCGGGACGCTTTGGACCTGGTCGCCGAGGTGGCCACGGCGCTGGACTACGCGCACGGCGAGGGCGTGATCCACCGCGACGTGAAGCCGAGCAACATCATCGTGGACCCGTGGGGCAAGCCCCACGTGATGGACTTCGGGCTGGCCAAGCTGGTGGACTCCGACGACCGCTTCACCCGCACCGGTACCACCGTGGGCACGCCGTCGTACATGCCGCCCGAGCAGGCGAGCGGCGAGAGCCACCACGTGGACCATCGCGCCGACATCTATTCGCTGGGCGCCGTGCTGTACGAGATGCTCACCGGCCGGCCGCCGTTCTCGGGCGACACCATGGTGAGCACCCTCATGCAGGTGCTCAACGACGAGCCGGTGCCGCCCAAACGGCTCAATCCTCGCATCCACCACGACATTCAGACCATCGTGCTCAAGGCGATGGAGAAGAAGCCCGACCGCCGCTACCTGCACGCCAGGGCCATGGCCGACGACATCCGCCACTTCGTGGCCGGCGAAAGCATCGTGGCGCGCCCCGCGAGCTTCGGCTACCGCTGCTGGAAAACGCTCCGCAAGAACCGCAGCGCCGTATTTGCCATCGCCGCGGTCCTGGTGGTGGCCCTCGCGGCCTATGCATCGGTGCGGCAGCTTCGGCGGGAGACCGTGCAGCAGGTGGAGCGCGCGCACGAGGCAGGCAAGATCGAGGGAGCCAAGGATGCGGCCGCGAAGCTCCGCAAGGAGGAGGAGCCGACGCTCAAGGAGATGTTCAGCGACGAATTCGACGACGAGGCGTCGAGCGAGCAGTGGCAGGTGGAGACGGGGCCGTGGAAGTCGTCCGACGGGCGGCTTCAGGTTCAGGCCCGCTCGCTATCGGCCATCCACACCCAGAAGAAGTTCACGGGCAACGTGACGGTGATCGTCGACATCGTGCTGCCCGCGCAGGGCAAGCGGCCGCCCGGGTCGGCGGGCCTCGTGGGGTGCTTCCTGGGAAGCGACTGGCGGCACAGCTACCGCCTGTCGCTGGGAGTACGTGGCCCGTGGCGCCTGTCGCTGATGAACCAGCGCGAGGAAGTGGCGGGGGTGGAATGTCCGCCGCTGGAGCCCGACACGCTGTACCGCATCAGGCTCCGGCGAACGTCGATCGGGCTGCACGTGTCCCTGGAGCAACCGGGCGACGAGATGACTCAGGAGCTGGCCTACCGCGACGTGCACCTGCCACGCCTGCTGGGCCGCGAGTTCTCGGCCGGGCTCTTCGCCGAGCGCGCGGGCCTGGCGGTGGAGCGGCTGCGTGTGGAACAGGAGTTTCTGGCGCTGAAGACGGGGCCGCTTCAGACTCCCGAGGAGCTCTATCGCGTGGGCAACTACTTCGAGGCTCGGGACCTCTACGAGAAGATCGCCCAGGGGCACGAGGGGCGCTACGAGGGCCTGGCGGCGCTGGTGGGGATGGCGCGGTGCGACGAGGTGCAGAACCGCTTCGCGGCGGCGCTGGAGAGCCTGAAGCTCGTGGAGTCCAGCGCATCCACCGTGGAGCACGAGCACCTTGCCGAACTGCTTGCCGAGGCCCGACTGCACCGGTTCTTCTGTAGCGCCAGCCTCAACAACTTCACCGACGCCGTGCAGGCCTTGCGGCGGATTGCCGACGAGGACGAGGGCGACGTGGATCCCGCATGGGTGTGGCACTTTCCGCGCCGCGTGGCCGAGCTGATCAACAACCGCGCGTACGACGAGACGCTGGAGGCGCTGAGCGCCGCCATCTTTGGCCCCGAGCGGCAGACGCTCTACGGCATCTGCTCGTCGCTGCGGGCGCCGATGCTCCAGTCCACCCTGGCCAGCCGCACCCGCGAGCTGGCCGAGGCCCTCTGCGACAACGGCCACAGCAACCGGGTGAAGGACGTGTATGCGGCGTTCCCCACTCCACTCCTGGCCGATGCCTTTGCGCGGGCGGTCGAGGACGCCTTGCGGAGCGACGAGCGCGACGAGTCCATGTCTCTGCTCGCCTTCTGCACCGCGCAGAAGATGAGCAGCGCGCGGCTCGCGCAAGCTGCCGTGAATCTGGGCGGCAGCCTCTGCGACGCGGGGCTCCATGCCCGATTGGCCGAGCTCTGCAAGGCGTTTCCCGATGCACGCCTGGCCGCTGTCTTCGTGCGTGGCATTCGCGAGACAACGGACGCCGAGCAGTTGGACGAGGCATTTGCTCTGCTGAAGCACAGCAGCGAGAGCTTCCCGGAAGAGACGGGGGCTCTCGTGGCGTCGGACGGCGCAGCCATCCGCCTCGGGCAGGCCATGCTGGCACACGACGACCTGCTGGCGCCCATCAAGCTCCACGGCGCCCTGGGCGAGGGGGTGACCGCTCCGTCGCTCGTGTCGCTGTTTGTGGAGGCGACGCAGGCGGCCCTGGCCGCGCGCGAAACCGATGCGGCGATCAAGCTGCTCGCCCACGGCCGCGCCCACTTCGGGGTGGGCCACGCGGGGCTGGGCGCGGCCGCGGCGAGGCTCGTCGCACAGATGGCGGCAGACGGCGAGTATGCAGGTGTGGTGGCTGCCCACCAAGCCTACCCGAGCGAGTCGCTGGCGCCCGCACTGGCGAAAGCGATTGCCGAAGCCGTGGCGGCACAGCGGATGGACGATGCTCTCGACGTATTCGGCGAGTACGCCTCCAGCCGCTACAGCGCCCCGCCCGCATTGGTCGGCGCCCTCACCACCGCACTCGCGGCCCTGGACCCTGCGGCAGACGACACGCGGGCGCTGCTGGCCAAGTATCAGGTGGCGCTCCAGGCGTACGACGCGCCCACCGGCCGCGGCCTGGCCGTGGCGTTGGGCGATGCCTATGTGGTGGGTGGCCGTCTGCTGCCTGCCCTGGCTCAGTACGAGAGCGCTGGCGGGACGGAGGGGCTGATGCGGGCTGGATGCGTGGCCGCGGAGCTGGGGCTGGGCGAACGCGCTTTGTCGCTGTGGGCCGACCTGCGGAAGCTCGCGCAGGGCGATGCCAACTGGACAGCAGTCGCCACGTTCCTTCTGGGCGAGACCACCACGGGCGAGTTCGAGCGCGGGGCTCGCGAAGCCCGGTTTTCGCCGTCGGGCATGGCCTATCTGCGCGGCCTGCGTCTGTGGCTCACGGAGGCCTCGGGCGCCGCCGAGGAAATGGCCACGGCCGCACGTGGCAAGCCCGATTGGTTCACGCCCCTGGCGCGTCGGGTGCGCGGGTCGGATGCGGTCGAGGAGCCGCCGCGCGACCCCGACGACGACTGAGGCGGCGTCTTCCCCCTTCATCCATCGGCGCGCCTGGCTGGGTGCCCCCGCGGGCGCTCAGTCGCCGAGCGCGTCGAGCAGGTCCTTCCCGCGCGGGCCGAGGCGCCGGATGAGGCGCTGGAGTGCTTCGCTGCGGATCTGCGACACGCGGCCCTCGGAGACGCCCAGGATGCATCCGATCTGCACCTGTGTGAGCTGCTCGAAGTAGTAGAGCAGCAGGGTGTAGCGCTGATTCTCCGGCAGCCGCTTGAGCGCGTCGAGGAGCAGGGTGCGCGCCTCGCTGGCCAGGAGCACTTGCATGGGGTCGCCGCTGCGGTCGCTGGGCCCTCCGGTGCCGCTGCGGTCGAGGGCATCGAGAGAGAGCGGCTCGGGGTGGTCTGCAAAGCGGTGTGCCTCAGCCAGTGCGGCGGTGGAGATGCCGAGAGCAGCGGCCACCTCGTGGTCGTCGGCCGGGCGGCCTTTGGCCTGCTGGATCTCTTCGGCGGCCGCGCGGGCACGCTGAACGTTGAGGCGGAGCGCTCCGCGTGCCCAGGCAAACTTGCGCTGGTCGTCGTACATGGCGCCCACGATGCGCCAGCCGGCGAACGTTTCCAGCCGCACGCCATAGGTGGGGTCGAAGCGCTGAAGGGCCTCGAGGAGGCCCAGGGCTCCTGCGCTGATCAGGTCGTCGAGCGCGGGGCAATCATCCATCGCGCGCCGCACGCGGCGCGCGATGGGGGTGAGGGCATCGAGGATCGCCTTTGCCTGGCGGGGGCCCCGTCCGATACGCCCCGTGGCCTGGTATTCCTGCCACAGACGGTCGAAGGGGCTGGTGGGCGGCGCCACGGCGATCTCAGTAGTCGTACTGCACGTAGTTTTCGGACCCGTCACCAAAGGCGCCGGCGCCGAGCTGGCGGCTGAAGTAGAGCCCGCGGATGAGCTCGCGCTTGGACATCTTGGGGCGGAGCCGCAGGGCGAGCATCTCGTAGCCGAGCTCGTCGTCGCTCTCGAAGCCGGCTTCGGCGACCCAGTCGCGCAGGTCGCGGGTGATGTGGAACGACGTGTCGACGCCCTCGCCCCTCTCGGTGTCGTACACGTACTGCATGCTGATGCGCCACTTGGGGCACGGCACGATGCTGATGCGCGCTCCGTACCGGTTGGCTTCGTTGAGCTCGAACCGCTGCATCAGGATGAGTTCCCACCATTCGCTGGTGTTGATGCGCAGGCCGGTGTTGAAGGCGCCCATGCCTTCGTCGGCGCTGCCGCCGTTGGCGAGGTTGAGCTCGAAGTCGTTGTAGACGGTGACGCCGGTGTAGGGGTTGAAGCGTGTGTCGAGACGGAACTCGACGATCTGGTCGCCGAAGTCGTCGGTCTCGGGGGGCTCGATGCCGGTGAGCAGGGTGCTGGACATCTCGTCGAGCTCGTCGCGGAAATGGGGGTCGCGATCGAAGTTGTGGACATTGATCTCGGCGTCGACGTCGAGGAAGTTGACGATGAACTCGCGGCGGATGACTTCGGGCAGCGCGGCGATTTCCTCGGGCGTGCGTTCCTTGTCTTCCTTGGCGAGGACGTCTTCGGTGAAGATGATCTGCTCGCGGCGGGTCTGCCAGCGGTTGCGCAGGCCGAGGCTGAGCGTGGTGACGCCTTCGACGGCATCCACGTCACCGAAGGCGATGCCGACGGGGTCGCGGGGGTTGTAGCGCCGCGGGAAGTGGCGATACTTGGCGTCGGCGATGGGCTGGAGCACGTCGGTGTCGTCGGTGGGCAGCAGCTCGTCGGGTTCGGCGCTGGGCTTGAAGGCGTGCAGCAGGCGAAGCTCGGGCGTGATGATATGGCGGAGGCCCTTGATCTCGAGCGGCATGAGGCGGGTGCCGAAGAGCCGCAGGGCGTCGGCCTGAGCGTTGTCCCACGTGGTATAAAACTGCGTGGACGCGCGGCCACCGAGGAGGAAGATGCTGCGCCACTCGTTGCCGCCGCCAATGGACTCGCCGTAGTAGGTCTGGCGGGTGCCGACGAAGGGCTCGATGTCGAAGATGCCGGCCTCGAAGGGCAGGGCGAGCTCGTGGTAGGTGTTGAAGCGCCAGAAGTCGGCGCCGTCGGCCTCCTCCTCGGCCGGGGTGGAGCGGATGGGGAAGTAGGCGAAGTTCTCGTCGCGGAGGCGGTTGACGAAGGAGTCGTCTTCGCCCAGGATGGTCTCGAGGTCGTCGCGGTCGCGGAGGTCTTCCCATTTTTCGAGGTTGTCGCGGTTGCGGGCGCTGTCCTTATCGTCGGGGTCGACGGCGCTGGGCGAGTACAGGAGGGGCATGTCGGAGGGCATGCGGAGGTTGGAGAGCTGGCGGCGGACGTAGGCGAGCTCCACGTGGCCCGTGTAGACCAGGCCGCCCCAGATGGGGAGCGAGAAGACGTTGGCGCCGATCTGCGGCAGGTACTCGGTGGTGTCAACCCATTCGTCGCCTTGCCACCGTGCGTGGGCGTAGGCGGCGAAGGGGCCATCGAAGTACTTGAAGTAGAGGCGGTCTTCGATGGGCTTCTCTTCTTCGTAGTCCGAGTAGAAGAACTCGCGGCGGAAGCCGGCGTCGGAGTAGTGCTGGAGCTCGGCATCCGCCTCCCAGCCCTGGGTGCCGTCGGGCGCGATGACGTCGTGCATGTGCTGGAAGCGGGCGCGGAAGCGGTCGGTAGTGCCGTTCTCGAACTCATCGAAGTCGTCGCCGCTGTCGCTGGGCACGTTGTAGAAGTCGAGGCGGCCGCGGGCGGCGTCGAGGTAGCGGTAGCGCAGGTCGCCGCCATAGGCGAAGCCGCGCTTCGAGTAGTAGTCCATGTTGACGCCCACTTTGCTTTCGAGGAAGGGGATGATCCCTTCGGGGACGTCGTAGACCACGCGGGTGCGGAGATAGGTGCCGAGGCGCTTGGAGTCGCCGAAGTCGAAGCTCATCTCGGGCCATTCCCAACTGAGGGGCACGTAGAGCTTGGGCCAGTAGGTGGGGGGGATCCACCAGCCCTGCCAGTTGGGGGCCATGGCGACGCCTTGCACGTGGTAGGTGAGGCGGCTGAGGACGAGGCGCTCGTCGACGACGAGCTCGATTTCCTTGGCCTTGAAGTAGCTGTGGGGGCGGTGGAAGGTGTTGGGGGTGACGAAGGCGTTGCCCCGGGCGACGAAATTGAGCACGTCGGTCTGGAGGATTTCGTCGGCCCGGACGCGCCAGGCCACGTCGGTGGGGGTCTCGTGCCACCGGATGTCGCCGTTGATGAAGAAGGCGCGGTCCATGTCGGTCTTGGCCTTGCCGGTGACGGCATCGACGGTGACGGACCAGTGGACGTAGGCCCGGCTGGTGTTGACGCTGGTGCGCCCCATGCGGTAGAGCACGTTGCCTTCGAGGTAGGCCTCGCGCTGGTCGGGCCACACGACGGCGGCGTCGGCGGTGACGACGGCGTTTCCGCGTGCGAGGCGCACGTTGCCCACGGCATAGAGGGTGGTGCCTTCGCGGCCGAACCAGTCGGCGCGCACGACGACTCCTTCCTTCTCGAGTCCGCCCGGCGGCACGGGCAGGCCGGGAACCATCGGCGCGGCGCCGCGTGCGGCCATCGCGGCCAGGACGAGGAGGAGGGTCACAGGGAGGGTCCACGTCGTCTTGGTCATGCTCGTCTGCCTTCGGTGGAGGGAGCGGCGGTGGGTTCGGGAAGCTCCGGGTCGTCGGTGTCGGCGTCGTTCGCGCCCGCAAGCCGCTCGGCACGGGCGCTGACGAAGGCCTCGACGATTTCGGGTTCGAATCGGTCTCCTGCATGTCGCCGCAATTCGGCAATGGCCTCCTGTGCGGTGTGTGGCGTGCGATAGGGGCGGTTGGAGGTGATGGCGTCGAAGGTGTCCACCACGGCCAGGATGCGCGCGCCAAAGGGAATGGCGGGGCCGCGCAGGCCATCGGGGTACCCGCTGCCATCGAGGCGTTCGTGGTGGTGGCGCACCGTGCGCTGCACGTCATGCAGTCGGTCGCTCCCCATCTGCTTGATGATGCTCTCGCCGATCTGGGGATGGCTGCGGATGTAGGACCATTCCTCGAAGGTCAGCCGCCCTTCCTTCGCGAGGATGGCCTCGGGGATGCCGATCTTTCCGATGTCGTGCAGGAGGCCGGCGATTCTGATCTGCTCCAACTCGTGTTTCGGGCGGCCCATGCGTTCGGCCGTGAGTTGTGCGAGGCGGCTCACACGGGCCGAATGGCCGTAGGTATAGATGTCCTTCGCTTCCACGGTGGCCACGAGGGTTTCGATGGCTCCCAGGAAGAGGCGCTCCAGATCCTCGAACAGTTGGGCTCGGTGCAACGCCAGGGCCGACTGATGCGAGATGGCCGTCAGCAGTTGCAGGTCGTGTTCATCGAAGGTGCCCCGACCCGACGAGGTGTCCAGGTAGATGGCCCCGAGGGCGCGGCCCCCCACGTTGAGCGGAGCGCAGAGCACGGAGCGGGTGTGGTCCACCGCGCTGTCGTCGTCCTGGTAGCGTTCCTCGGCACGGAGGTCCTGACACAGGATGCCGACCCCGCGCTGGATGCACTCGCGTACGACAGGGCGGCTGACGGGGATGCACGCGATGTCGCCGTCGTCGGACGCGAAGCGGCTGACGACGGGCCCGGTGCTTTCTGCCAGGCCGTCCGCCAGCACGATGAAGCCGCGCTCGGCTTGCACCACATCGAGCAGGGTGTCAATGGCCACCGTGAGGATGCGCTCGATGCTCTCCTGAGCGTGGATCTGATCGCCGATAGTGTAAAGAGCAGCGAGGTCGCGTCGGGCACGAGCCAGGCGCCGCTGGGCGTCGGGCTCCGGGTCTGGCTGCCGTGGCTCGGCGGTTGGCCGCTCGAGGACGGGCAGCAGGAACTGCATCGTGGCCTGTAGGTCCGCGGGGCGGACCACCTGCTCGCCGGCCTCCGCGTGGTCCGTGAGGAGCCCGTCGAGAGGGTCGCGTGACGGATGGACGATCTCCTCCACCACGAGTGTCACAGGCCCGATGCCAATCTCGTCGCCCTGCTTGAGCACCTGCCGTTTGACCCGCTGGCCATTGACGAAGGTGCCGTTGCTCGAGCTCAGGTCGGTGACGACAAGGCTTTCGGCCTGCCCCTCGACCACGCAGTGAAAGCGCGACACTCCCATGTCCAGGAGTTGCAGGTCGCTTTCACTCGAGCGGCCAACAGAGAGAAGACCCTCCTTGGGCACGACCACCTTCTCGGTCGCGCGCTGTCCTGTCGTCACTCGCAACACGGCTCGCATAGGCGCCGCTTGCCTCGTATCCGTTCCCGGCCAACTCGTCAGCACAACCCGAACGGACGGGAAGCGAGGATCATTTGTATGGCTAGCTGTCATGTGCAGCTAGTTGCCGAAGGATTATAGCACTTTCGCGGCGGCTGGGTCAACCATTCCGAGGGATTTTTCGCCGATTCGCTTGCCTACGGCTGCGCCGTCGGGGGCTTGTCGGGGCGGTGCTCTCGGCGGCGCAACTGCCCGCAGGCGGCCTCGATGTCGGCTCCGCGGCGTCGGCGGACCTGCACGTTCGCGCCGCGATGGCGCAGTTGGGCGACGAAGCTCTCCACCCGTGCCGGGGGAGGAGAGTGCCACGGGAGGCCTGCCACGGGGTTGAGCGGCAACAGATTCACGAGGGCGGGCAGGGGGCACACCAGGTCGGCCAGCCGGCGGGCGTCGTCCGGCGAGTCGTTCACGCCGCTCACCAGCACGTATTCGAAGGTGAGGTCGCACCCCGTGTGCTGCTGGTAGTGGCGTGCGGCGGCCACCACGTCGCGGAGGGGGTGGGCGCTGGGGATCAGCCGTCGGCGGGTGGCGTCGTCGGCGGCGTGGAGCGAGATGGCGAGGTTCACGCCCGGCCCCTCGGTGGCGAGCCCGTGGATGCGCTGGGGCAGGCCGACGGTGGACAC
>JADHXT010000021.1 GCA_016782825.1 Candidatus Brocadiia bacterium
GGATGTGGGCCGGCCCGCCGCCGATGGCGCGGATGTAGCCCTTCCGCCAAAGCTGCGTGTAGGAGGCGTTGAAGAACATGTCCTTGTCGCCGGCCAGCACCACTTTCTTCGCGCCCTTCTTCCCGAAGTCGTGGCAGCGCACGCAGTGCTTGTCGAACACCGGCTGCACTTCGGTCAGATAGTTGAACAAGCGCGGCTCGCCGCGCCACGGCGTGATGCGGCTCGGCGCGCGCCGGAGGGCGAGGGGCACGGTGGTCAGCGTGGGCGGCGCGGCCAGGCGGTTCTCATGGCAGCCGACGCAGCCCATCCGCTCGCCCGACTGCAACACGGTGCCGCTCCGCATCGACTGTACCATCATCCCGTCACTGTCGAGCAACTGGAAGTAGATGAACGTGTCGGCCGGCACGGCGAAGGAGGCGCTGCCGTCCGCCTCGACGGGCACGGTGCCCAGGATGCGCTTGGCCGTGAAGTCGTGCCAGTTCATGCCCGGTGCCATGAAGCCCTGACCGTACCACTTGGCCGGTGTCCATCCGCGTTTCTCGGGCGATTCGACGATGCGGAGCCTCTTCACCGAACCCGGCGCCACGCCCTGCATGTGGGTGCCCACGTAGACGTTCTGCACGTAGAGATGGCCCTGACGGTTCTCGAAGTCGCGCCGCGCCGGGAGGCTGGGCGGCCGCAGGCGTGCCTTGAGCGGCAGGGGGCTGAAGCAGCTCGGCGGCTCGGCGTGGAGCAGCACCTCGTTGCCGAAGGTGTCCACCAGGTAGAGCCCCATCTCCTGTCCCTTGCCGGTCATGCGGGAGCAAAGGAAGTGGCGGTCGCTGAGGGGCCACGGCGTTTCGTACTTGGGCAGGACGCGGTTGAGTCCGTCGCAGTTGAAGCGGCCGCTGTCGCTCAGACGCTGGCGCACCGTGGCGGGCCACGTGCGAAGGATGGCGGCGGTGCCGTCGGTGGCGAGACGCGGGTCGAGGATGGCCAGCGGCCCCCACATGTTGTGATGGTGGGTGCTGAGGATGCACAGGAGCTTGCTGGTGCCGGGGATGGGCTGGCCGTAGTAGACGGCGGCGGGGTCGGCGGTGTTGTTGCCGTACACGGTGGCCTGGTTGGTGCCATCGGGGTTGATGGTCCAGAAGCCGTGGGCGTCGCCGAAGTTGCGGTCCACGTATTCCCAGCGCTTGTAGAGGATGCGGCCGTCGGGCAGGAGCGTGCTGTGATTCTCGAACAGGGTGCTCTTGGTGATCTGATGGATGTTGGCGCCATCGGGGTCCATGCGGAAAAGGTTGGCGCCGATGTCCTGGCTGCACATGTTGTACTTCGGCTCGCGGGTGGAGGAAAACACGATGCTGTCGTCGGGGAGGTAGATGGGATCGAAGTCGCTCACGTCAGGGGCGAAGGTGAGCTGGCGGAGGCCAGTGCCGTCGGCGTTGATCTCGAACAGATGGAGGTTCTCCTTCTTGTGCCGCCGCATGGCGAAGAGGACCTTTGTGCCATCGAAGTGCACCTGCGGACTCCGCACGATGCCCTGCGGGGCCGCCACGAGTGTGCGCGTCTTGCCTGTCGTGAGGTCGAGTAGCTTTAGTGCCCCGCCGGGATGGTAGCGACCCTCGGTCGCCTCGCCCACCTCGTAGAGGGTGTCGATCGCGTGGTAGATGGCCACGTATTGATGGCGGGCGACGAACAGCAGCGGCTGCCCGCTCACGAGGGGATTGGCCACGAGCGCCTCGCGGCGGAGCATCTCGAAGTCGCGGGTGAGCGCGGCCAGCGCGTCGCCCTGTGCGTCCTCCACCTGTGCCTGGATGCGGGCGAGTCGGGCGAGGAACTCCTTGCCGCGGACGTATCGTCTGGGAAACGTGCCGCACAGGTCTTCGACAGCACGACGGAGCGCTGTGAAGTCTTTCTCACCCAATGCTGTGGCTGACTGAACGGGCGGCCGGGCCACCCGCGGCTGCCGCAGCGGACGCGGCACGACGAACCCCTGCGGATGAATCCACAGCACGTCCCACACCTCGCGGCCGAGATTATCGTGGGTGAAGGTAATCCGTCGCGCCGCAAAGCCGAGCCGCACCGTGTCGTCGTATACCTTGCTGTCGCCGTTCTTCAGCACCCGCTGGATGAGGGTGTGCGCCCGGCCTGCCTCGTCGGTGGCGGTGACGGTGAACTTCATGCCGTTCGTGCTGTGTCGCACGGCGTCGTCGGTGAGGGCGTATTGGATGCGGAAGGCGTGCCCCTTCGGCAGCGCCACCTTCCACGAGGCGTTCAGCACGTTGCCGTCGGGGAAGGCGAGCATGATGAGGCCGCCCCGACGCTGGCCGCGCACGTTGGCCTCGCCGAGGGCGATGTAGTTACGCGAGTCGCCTTCCCACTCGAAGCCGCCGCCCAACTGGTGATCAGGCATGTTGTTGCCGCACACGTCGCGCCACACGAAGCGGCGGTCCCCTGCGTCCCATACGCGCGCATCGAGCGGGTGGAATGCCCGGGCCGGCTTCGTGCCGCCGAAGGCGCTGCACAGCGCCGCGGCCACGCACAGCGGCACGAACGCCGCGGTGGTCATGGTTTGACGGGTCGGTACCACAGCGACCTCCAGTAGGTGCGCTCCAGGGCGTAAGAATCGATGGGAGCGGCCGGGTCGGTGTCGGCGGCGAGGATGCCGAAGCGCCTCATCTCGCGCAGATAGGGCTCGCACGGACGGAAGCCAGGCATGTCGAACCGCTTGATGCGGTCGAGGTGTTCCTTCGCGTCCTGGATGGCACGGAGAAGTGCCTGGTAGTCCGGATCGCGGGCGTCCTTGAAGACCGACTCGCAGCGTTCGACCGGCGGCTTGCCCTTCTTCGTCTTGCCGCTTCCGCCGAAGCCGCCGGCCTCGCGCGCCAGCGGGGCGAGGAGGAGCAGCGATTTCCCGGGGCGGGTGAGATTGTACAGCATGTGGCGGTTGTAGTGGAACGCGGGGTTGCGCCGCTGGCTCTTGCGGCGGGCCAGCGCGTTCATCGGCCCCTCGCCCCAGGGCACCATGCGCTTGTTGTCCGACGGCGAGTCGGGCAGCGCGCGCTGTCCTTTGTGGCACCCCGCGCAGCGGCGCTTCAGCACGGCCTGCGCGGCGCGGGTGCTGGGCCACGCCAGGTCGGGGCGGGACAGGCGCTGGCGGCTGTACTCCCCGATGGAGCCGGTGCCGAGAGCGGCGTAGGTGCCGGCGTACACGGCCCCCGTGTCGAGCCAGAGCCGCAGAGTGTCAAGATCGCGCGCCGACGCCCCCTGGCGGGCGAAGCGCCGAAGCAGCCGGCTGGCCCCCGAGCCGAGGGAGTGCGGCGGGTAGTTGCTTTTCCGCAGGTTGCGGCCGTCGCAGAGCTCGCCCGAGAGGGTGAGCGAGTAGTAGCTGTGGGAGAACATGGGGCCGTGGTCGCCGGCGAAGATGAGGCCGCCGGCCATGGGGCCGCCCTTGGCGGTCTTCTCGTAGTCGTGGCACGCCACGCAGCGGCGGTCGAGGATGGGCTGGATGTCGCGCGGGAAGTCCAGCACGTCGGGCACGCCGGCAATGGGCTCGATGCGGCTGGGGCCTCGCCTCATGGCCAGCAGCGAGCGGCTCGACCGCGGGGTCTCCGCCCGATTCTCGTGGCAGCCCACGCAGCTCACGCTCTCGCCCGGCTGCACGGACATGAAGCTCTGCATCCGCTTCACCGCGCGGTCCCGCGCGTCGAGCGCGACGAAGAACAGGGGACGCATGGCCGGCACTTCGAGGAACGCCGAGCCGTCGGCCTCCACGGGCACCGTGCCCAGGATGCGCTCCAGCAGAAACGTGCCGCCGTAGCTGAGAGGCTCCATGCCGCTGAACATGTTCACGGGCTTCGGCAGCACCTCCAGCACGAGCAGCTTCTCGATCTCGCCGCGCTTCACGCCCGCCATGTTGCGGCCCACGTGGACGTCCTCCAGCACCACGCGCCCCGTCGCGACGGCGGGTGCCACCCGCGATGGCAGAACCGGCTCGCGCCGGCGCCGCCGCACGGGCCGTGGCTCGTGCACCTTCATGCTCCCGCGTCGCCACTCGGCCGGCAGTTCGAAAAGCCGCACGGTGCGTCCCTCGCGGTCGAGGAGCGCGATGTCCGTCTCGCCCGCCACGAGGAAGGAGTCTGCCGACGCGGGGTAGGGGTCGCGGTAGTGCCGGCCGGGGGCGATGGCCCTGGCCATGGGACGGGCGTCGGGGCCGCCGCGTGGGTCCACGATGGTGATGACCCCGGCGTGCTCGTTGCGCCCGTGTCCTGGCGAGAACGAGGCGACGACGCTGTGCGTGCCGGGGATGGGCTTGGCGTCGATCATCACTACGTTGGGGTGCTGGTTGCCGTAGTAAACCATCTGGCCCGTGCCGTCGGGGTTCATCGTCCACAGATGGTGGTAGCCCACTTGGCTGCGGTCCACGTATTCCCACCGCTGGTAGAGGATGCGGCCGTCGGGGAGGGGCCACGGGGTATTCTCGTGTTCCACGTTGGCCGAGAGCTGGCGGATGTTGCGGCCGTCGGCATCGCAGCGGTGCAGCACGGCCACTTGGGTGACGTAGCACGGCACCCATCGCTGGCAGCGGCTGGAGACGAAGACGATCCCCCCGTCGGGCAGATAGGTCGGCTCGATGTCGTCGTAGGGGCCATCGGTGAGCTGCCGCAGGCCCGAGCCATCCACGGTCACCTCGTAAAGATGGTAGTAGGGCTGGCCACCCTTGCGGTAGGAGAAGAGGATCTTCCCTGCGTCGTAGTGTACCTGCGGGTCGCGGACGCCGCCGGTGGCGTCGTGCAGCAGGGTGGTGAGCTTGCCTGTCTTGATGTTCAGCCGACACAGCCGGCCGCCGTCGTGGTAGTAGAGCCGCCGCTTGGAGTCGACCACGTTGTAGCCGAAGTTGGCATACCAGTGGCCATCGGGGTCCACCTGGCGGACGGCGAAGACGATCTCATCGAAGTCGAGGTGTTGCACGCGGGCGGCGAGGGCGGCGGAGCGGGCCTTCTGTGCATCGGCGCGCAGCGCGTGCCACGCGCGAAGCTCTGCCTTCGGCCGCTCCGCCACGGCCTTGGCCTTCGCCACATACTCAGCGGCCACCTCGTCGGCTGACAGGGCGCGCTCGAGCACGGCCACGTCATCGATCAGGCCGAGGTAATCGCGGCCTTCCTCGTAGAGATTGGCGCCGATGCGGAAGCCCTCGCCCAGCACGGTGTGGATGCGCGTCTCGATGCTCCCGGCGAGCTTGCCATCGTAGTAGATCCGAGCCGTCGTGCCGTCATAGGTGCCCACCACGTGGTGCCACTGGTCGGACGCAACGCCGCCGGGAATCTTCACGTGCAGGTCGGGCGGATTCGCAAAGAAGTAGAAGCAGAGCTGCCGCTCGTTCACGAGCCACAGCCCGCGGCCCTGCCCCTTCGTCCGCGTGCCGTAGACGAAGAGCACCTTGTTGCTCGCACCCTTCGGGCGGTTGAACCACAGGCTCACGGAGCCGGGCGTGCTCCCGGCGGGCAAGCCGGCGTCCGAGCCGCGCACTTCCTGATGCGCATCGAGAAAGGCCAGGGAGTGCGCGCCGAAGGGTCCCTTCGCGCGCCGCACGGCCGCCGAGCCCAGCAGCTTGCCACCAAGCCTGCCCCCTGCCCCATCGGCAACCGTTGTGCCCTGCGCCTCGTCGAGCGCCCACCACGCCACCACGCCCTTGCCGCCGTAGGGCGCGCCGGCCCACGCGACCGCGCTGGCAAGCGCCAAAGCCACACCTGCGCTCAACGCTCCGTGGGACGATGCCACAGGGACCTCCAGTACGCCCGGTCGGTGGCGTGGACGTCGATCGCACTGTCCTCGGGCAGGCCGGCCGGCAGCACGCCGAAGCGCTTCATTTCGCCCACGTAGTGTGGATGGGGCCGGAAGCCGGGCCTGTCGAACCGCCCGATGCGTTCGAGGGTGCTCTTGGCCACTCCGATGGCCGCGAGGATCGCCTGGTGGTCCGCGTCGCGCGTGTCGGCGAACACGGGCTTGCCGTCGCCTCGCCTGCACGTGCCGTAGCCGCCGGCGCTTTTCGCCAGCGGGCCCAGCAGCAGGAGCGACTTCGCGGGGCGGCTGAGGTTGCACAGCGATTGATGCGGCCCGGCCTGCCCAAGCTGGTAGTAGGCCAGCCGACGGACCAGCGTGATGTGGGTCATCTCGATCTGGCCGAGCAGGGCCTGCGGCGGGCCGGCCTTGCCGAACTGGAAGAACATCCCCTTCTCGGTCGGGTGGCGCTGCTTGGGCGTGGAGCCGTGGCAGCCGCCGCAGCGCCGCTCCATCACCGCCGCGGGGAACTGCACGGGGGCCATGCCCGTGCCGAGCGCGGCGTAGGTGCCGGGATAGGTGGCTCCGCTCTCGATCCACAGCCGGAGAAGCTCTCGCTCGCGCGGCGAGGGGCGAACGTCGTGGTGGGTGCCGTCGCACAGGCGGAGCAGGCGGCTGGCGCACGAGCCGATGGTGCGCGGCGGCAGGTTGCTCTGGCGACGGTTGCGCCCGTCGGAGATGAGGCCGCGGCGATGGAGCGTCCAGTAGGCCACCGAGTAGGCGGGCGTACGGTCGCCGCAGAGGTCCACGTCGCCGTCGCGGCGGTCGGGGCTGTGGCAGCGCACGCAGTGGCGGTCGAGAATGGGCTGGATGTCGCGGGGGAAGTCGAGAGGCTCCGGCAGGCCGGGGAAAGGCTCGATGCGGCTGGGCGGCCGCCGCATGGCCATGAGCGCCTCGGTGCTCCTGAGCGGCGTGCGGGTGCGCTGCTCGTGGCAGCCCACGCAGCCGGTGGTTTCGCCGGGCATGAGCGTAACGAAGCTCTGCATCCGCTTTACCGACAGGTCGTGGGCGTCGAGCGCGACGAAAAACAGGGAACGGACCGCGGGCGCCTCGAAGTAGGCCGAGCCGTCGGCCTCCACCGGCACCGTGCCCAACACCCGCTCGAGGCAGAACGTGCCGCCGATGGTGAGCGGCTCCTGCCCGCCGGAGAAGTTCACCGGCTTGGGCAGTTGCTCGAGCACGAGGAGCTTTTTCACCTCGCCGCGCCGCACGCCGGCCATGTTGCGGCCTTCATAGATGTTGGTGAGCATGAGCCGGCCCGTGGACTGCGCCAGGTCCACCCGCGGCGGGATGACCGGCTCGCGATGGCGCGACCGCAAGGGTCGCGGCTCGTGACACGTCAGGCGCCGCTCGGCCGCGGGCAGCTCGTACACGAGTTCCGTCCCGCCCCGGTCGTCCATGAGCAGGATGCGCGTGCCCGTGGCGACCAGGAAACGGCCCGCCCCGACCGGATAGGGGTCGCGGTAGTACTTCCCCCGCGGGCTAATGCGGCGCGCAGCGGACATGTTGTCGGGTCCCGTGGCGGTGTGCACGACGGTGACGGCGCCTTCGTGCTCCGCGCGGCCGTGGCCGGGCGAGAACGACGCCACGAGGCTCTGCGTGCCAGGGATGGGCTTGGCGTCGATCATCACGTAGCCGGGATGCTGGTTGCCGAAGTAGGCCATCACCCCGGTACCGTCGGGGCTCACCGTCCACAGGTGGTGGAAGAGCAACTGGTTGCGGTCCACGTATTCCCACCGCGTGTAGGCGATGCGGCCGTCGGGGAGCACCCACGGCGTGTTCTCGTGCTCGGCGTTGCTGCTCAGCGGGCGGACGTTGGCCCCGTCGGCGTCGCAGCGGTAGAGGATGGCCACCCGCGTGTACCAGCACGGCACCACGCGGTGGCAGCGGCTCGAGCAGAAGGCGATGCCACCATCGGGCAGGTAGACGGGCTCGATGTCGTCGTCGGGGCCGCGGGTGAGCTGGCGAAGCCCCGTGCCATCGGCGCTAATCTCGTAGAGGTGATAGGTGGGCGTGCCGCCCCGGCGGTAGGAGAACAGAATCCTCTTTCCGTCGTAATGGACGTGGGGGTCGCGGACGCCGCCCTTCGGGTCGTCGAGCAGGACGGCGAGCTTCCCCGTCCGCAGGTCGAGCCGGCACAGCCGCCCGCCATCGCCGAAGGCCTGCGGGAGCTGCCCGTGGCTCAGGCCACGCCCGCGGACGAACGGGTGGTCGGGGTAGTAGCCGAAGTTGCCGTACCAATGGTCGCGCCCGGCGACCCGTACAGCAAAGACGATCTCATCCACGCCGGCCCGGTCGGCTACGGCAGCGCGGCCCGCGTCATCCCGCGTGTTCGCCGCGCCGGCCCGCCCCACGACGAGCGGCATTGCAAGCGACGCTGCCAGCACGAGTGCGGTACGTGGGAGCATGGGCTGGCGCATCGGCACTTGTCCTTCGCGGCAGGGCGTGGCGGTGCACGTCAGTCCTCGATCACCACCATCTGGTGCAACTCGAGCTTCGGCACGGTGAACTCAATGCGGCCGCTCGCCTGCTCGAAGGGCAGCTCGGCGCCCTCGGGCTCGAGCGTCACGCGGCTGGCCTGGAGCTTAAGCGACACGGGCACGTCGAACAGCGGCACCACGTCCTCGATCACCTCCACGCCGCGGCCACGGGCGATGGGCGTGGCGTAGAGCAGGTGCAGCACGTGGCGCTTCTCGGCCTCCTGCCGCATGAGGCTCACGCGGCCGGCGCTCGGCAGGCCCACCTCCACGTCCAGCCGGCCGTGCACGTGGCGGATGAGGCTCCACACGTAGTCGCGGGCCAGTTGGGTACCCTTGTTGCGGTAGTTGGTGAACACGGGGTGGGCGAAGTAGAGCACCTTGCCCTTGCAGATGGCCGCGGGGTAGCTGGCCGGCTCGGCCGGCGGCGTGTGCTGGTGGGAGCAGAAGTGGCGGAACTCGCGGTTGAAGTACGGGCGCCACGCCTGAGCCAGCACCTCCACGCCATCGGCGATCTTGACCTCCTGCGCGCGCTCGTAGAGCACGAAGGGCTGCTCGACCAGCCCCTCGCGAAGGCCCTCGGCCACCTGGGCATAGTCGGGGCACCAGGGCGATTCGCCCAGCGGCAGCGCGCCCACGTCCACCAGGAACTCCGTGCCGTCGCTGTTCATCCCGCTGCGCCCGCTGAGGACGAGGGTGCCGCCGGCATCGATGAAGGCCCGCACGTTGGTCCGCAGCGCCTCGTCGTCGAGGGTCACCTCGTCGGGGAGGATCAGCAGGCGGTACCTCGTCAGGTCGGCCGCGGCGTCCACCACATCGAAGTTAACGTGGGTCTCGAGCAGGATGCGTGCGGCGCCCACGTCGGGGTCGTCGCTGCCTCGGGCACGATGACCCACGGCCTCGACGGACAGGATGGCGGCCTCGGCGGCGGGTGTGGCGCCCTCGCACCAGGCCTCGCGCGCCTCCACGTGGGCGTAGGCCTGGCCGATGACGCGGTAGGTGTCCAGGTCGGCTTCGCCGTTGGGGTGGAGCTGGTCGCCCACGGAACACTTGGCGCCGTAGGCGATCATGGCCGCACACTCGTACTGGAGCGCCACGGGATTCTTGTAGCCGCCAAACTCGCCCCACGTGGTGTGGAACTTGCCGGTCATCCCCAGGAAGTCCTTGCCGGTGGTGGCCACGTATTTGGCCGACAGGGGGAAGTGGTCGTAGCCCCAGCCGCCGGTGGGCAGGCTCTCGAGCTCGAAGTGGGTGAAGTAGGGGTACAGCTCGCGCTGGCCGCGGGGGATGTGGCCGCTGTTGTGGAACACGGGGTGGCCGGGCTTGATGGCGTGGATGGCGGCGGTCATCCGCTTGTAGTAGTTGACGAGCACTTGGCGGGCGTAGGCGCCGCGGTCTTCGGCCTTGTGGGCGTCGAGGCCCTGTTCCTCCATCCCGGCCAGGCAGTGGGCGCAGCAGCACTCGCGCTGGCTGATGATGTCGAGAAAGATGCCGTCGCCGTCGTAGTTGCGCAGCACCTCCTCGGTCTGGGCGATGACGAAGTCGAGGTAGGGGGTGTTGAAGCACAGCTTGCGCCAGCCGGCGCGCAGCGGCGGCGCGCCGTGCGGGCCGCCCTCGCTGGTCACCTGGAGCCACTCGGGATGCTCGCGGGCGCTCAGCTCGTCCCAGCCCACGGTGATGTAGACCGGCACGTTGATCCCGGCCCCGTGGCACGCCTCGATCTGGGCGCCCAGGAGGTCGAACTCCAGCGTGGGATGGATCTTGCCGATCTTCGTGGGGTAGTAGCACCAGCCGTGGTGCCCGCGGGCGAAGCAGGTGACGGAGTTCACGTGTCCCAGATCGAGCGCGGCCACGAACTGGCCGGCGTCGAACTTCGCGCCCACGCCGGGGATGTGCTCGCTCGTATGAAAGTCCAGATGGATCTGCCGGAAGCGTAGAGCGTGCATCGTCGCCCTTTCTCTGGGGATGCGTGTGGTGGCGGGGCACCGTGGCCCCGCACGGGGCTTCGGCGACGATGATATCCCGCCACGGGGGCAGCGTCAAGGCGCCTTGGCCCGCGTCGGCCGCGGTGTGGTGGCTGCAATCACTTGGCGGGGTCTTTGCTCTGCGCGGCGCGCGCGTCGAGGGCCTCGAGGCGAAACACCAGCCAGTCCGGCACAGGATGCTCTCCTCGGCCACGGCGCTGCTTCCGAAGCACGGCGGCCACGCGCCGAAGCTGATCGGCGGCCTCGGCATGGCGGCCGCTGGCCGCCAGTGCATCGGCCAACTCCACGCGCAACGGGCTGTCGTCGGGGTCGCTGTCCACCTGCTTCCCAAGCAGGGCGATCAGCGCGTTGTGATCGCCCTTCAGCGCCAGCATGCGGCGCTCGAAGTGGGCCTGCCAGCCGGGGTCCACCGTGCCCTTGACGATTTGCACTCGCGCGGCCGACACGGCGACTCGCCCGATGGGCGGGTCAGACGTGAGTGCCGTCGCGTCGAGGGCCACGGCGATGCGGTAGCTCCCCTCGGGCAGAGCCGTGGTCAGTGTCCAGGCGCAGACAACCCTCGCGCGCGCCTCGATGCGCGTCGGCGGCGGCCGCAGAAGGGTCCACGTGGCCGCCACGGCCTTGCTGTCCGCTGTGACGATGGTGGGGTGCAGAGCGGCCAGCGCCTCGCCAGTGACGGCGGCTGAGCGATGCTCGTTGGCAATGCTGCACTGCACGTAGATGGGCAGGCCCGCGGTGAGCTTCGTCTTGCGCGCGTCGTTCACGCTCAGCGTGACGCCGATCGAGCGCGGAGCCTTCCGAGCGGCCTCGGGGGGAACGGGAAGTGCGGGCGGCACCTTCGTCTGAGCCGCAGGTGTGCCTCTGGCCCCCTTCTTCACCTCCGCAGGCTCCTCTTGCGAGCAGCCGTGCACGGCGAGCACCACGAGACCCGCCAACAGGATGCGAGGCACGTTCATCGGTAGCTCCTGATGCGAATCTGCTGGCGGCACGCGCCGCGTTCCGCGTCGCCACACCACTGGCCGCCGCTGTTGATGTCGGTGCCCGTGGGGCTGTTGCAGAATCGGCAGCGGCTCTTGGACGATTGGGGCAGCGCGCGGTAGCTGGCGCGGTGTGCCTCAAACGGGAGCTGCACGGCGTCGGCCTCGCAGAAGAGCTTGGCCACGTTGTAGCGCATGAAGCACTCGCAGTGGCCGCTGTGCTGCCCGCCGCGCACCGCGCAGAAGTGGGTGCCGGCATCGAACGCCACACGGTCCACCGTTGTGGCGGGCAGATCGACGAAGCCGTCCTTCTCGCCATGGTGGTGGCAGCCGATCATGTGCCCGACCTCGTGGCCGAGCAGGCCGGTGAGATTGTCGCCCGTCACCCCGCCGGCGGCCAGGAGCGGCTCGTAGTTGATCAGCACGGTGTTGGCCTGTGCCCGCGGCGGCCCGAAGTCGGTCGCGCGGCCGGCGAAGCGGTTCCACTGGTCGCGAAACTCGCGGTAGCCCACGTCGGCCGGCACCACCCAGTTGCGCATGACCACCACGTTGTACTGCTGGCCCAGGGTGTGGCGAGTGGACTGGTAGTTGACGACGTCGCTCTGGAACTCGTCTTCGTTCAGCCGCCACACCTGGATGCCGGCGTCGCGGTAGAAGAGCCCCACTTCCTCGAGGTACACGCCGTACTGCCCCGTGTGGTCGTGCACGAACAGGTCGGTGGTCTTGGGCGAGGTGCGCTTGTGGTCGCCTTTGACGAACACGCCGCGGTATTCCTCAAACACGCTCAGGCCATCGCCGGGGAAGCCGGCGTTGTGCGACGCGTCCTTGTCCTCCGTGGCATTGTCGTTGCCCCCGCGGGTGCCGTTCGCCGCGTCCCACGCGTCGGCGCAGTCGTTGCCGTTCTTGTCGAGTGGGATCAGCAGCATCTCACCGCTGGTGTCGGCAGTCTTGCCTTTGGCCTGAGCCGGATACCACCAGCCGTTCACCAACACCTCGGCGTAGAGCCGGGTGGACGCTCCGGTGTCCTTGATGGCCAGGCGCGCCAGATACTCCTTGTCGCCCGTGCCCTTCCGGGAGATTCCCTGGCTGATGGTGTACTCGAGGCCCTCCTGGGTCTTGTCGTCACCGAGCTCGTAGTCAAGATTGTCGCTATCGCGGAAGAAGCAGTCGGGCAGTTCGTCGATGCGGCACGCGTTGTAGCCATCGTAGGTGCGCGTGGTGGACTGGCCGAGGACGGTGCACGTGCGACTGTGGGGCTGACGGGCGCGGTCGGTGGTGCAGTCGGTGCAGTCGCTGGCGCTCAGGCAGTGGTTGCCGGCGTTGGTGGCGATGCCAGGGTGGTCCGAGGTGAGGACGAGCCCGAAGCGCACGGCTTCCACCTGCGAGGGGTCGGGCTGGTTGATGGTCAGGCGGTAGAGGCGCACCTCATCGAAGTTGGGCAGGAAGGTAGCCTCGTTGGCGGCGTGGGGTTCGAGCACGGCGTCCACTTCAGTGCGCAAGCCGATGCCGTAGCGGTAGCGGACGGTGCAGCGGGAATCGCTGGTGACGGTGCGTCCCGGGCGCTGATTGGCGGTGTAGAAGCCCACTTCGGCCTGCGCGGTGCCCTCGCCGCGCACGGTGAGTTCCTCGAGCGAGAAGTCGGGCAGCACCACACAAGCAGCGGGGTCGGCCACGCTGTGGAAGTCGGCGCGATTGAGGCTTTCCGGTATGGGGCCCGAGGCCGACACGAGAGGGGAGTTGGAGCGCAGGCCCTGCGCCAGCGCGCTGCGTAGGCTGCGCGACACATGGTAGCGGCGCTGGAGCGTGCCGTTGTAGCCTCGCGAGGTGGTGACGGCCTGGGCGCCCTTGCGGTCGAGCAGCGAGAAGCTGGGATGGATGGACACCGAGCCGCCGGCGGCGCGGCGGTCAGCCACGATGAACAGCCCCGTGTAGCCGTGCAGACGGTGTAGCTCCGACACCTTGCGCTTCCACTGGCCGACGGCATTGCCGCCGGCATCCTGGGCCGGCGGCTCCGGCAGGTCGTACGAGTGGCGGTAGGACCACGTGTGGGTGTTGTGCACTTCGCCCCACGTGGTGGCGCTCTGCGTGCGCACGCCCTGGCGTATGGTGGCCTGTGTGGAGACGCTGATCTTCTTGGGATAGAGCCAGTAGGTGTCGCGGGTGCGTGTGGCGCCGGGGGTGCCTTCGCGCAGGAACCACGACAGATGTGGCTCCGGAACCACGTAGAGCCCCTCGAAGCGCACCCGAAGCCGCGAGCGCGAGCCGCCGTTGCCTGTGGCGTCCACATCCATGAACGCGTCGTGCTTCTCGAAAGTGTACACCACGCCGCCGTTGGCGAGCTTGTCGATCAGCTCGTCGGAAGCGCGATAGGCCTCCCCGGCACCCGCCGCCGAAGCCCACAGCCCCGCGGCCACCACGGCCGCATGGCGCCATCGCGTGTGTCGCCCGACCACTGCCTCCTCCTCCTCACACGGGGCCGGCACGCCCGGCCTCTGGGGCCTCCCTCAGTCCCCCGCCCCGTCGCCGCCATGGCGGTAGGCGATGACGCGCACTTTCTCCCGCGTGACCAGGCCCTCGTCGATCATGCCGTCAATGGCCGTGACGAAGGCCTCGATCTTCTCCGCCGCGTCCACAATCTCGATCACCGTGGGCAGGTCTTCCGACAGACGGAGCACCTTGGCCGCGTGCAGCCGGCTGTGGGCGCCGTAGCCCAGCACGCCGCGCAGCACGGTGGCGCCGGCCAGGCCCATCTCGCGCGCCCGCTCCACCAGCGCTTCGTAAAGTGGCCGGCCCTGGTAGCGGTCGCTCTCGCCGATGAAGATGCGGAGCAGCTCTGCCTCGGATGGAAGCTCCATACCCGTCGCCCTCCTCACACCAGGCGGCCGACCGTGAGGCCGAGGAACAGCCCCGCCAGGCCGACGAGGTTCTGGAACAGGATGTTGCCCAAGGCCCAGCCCCACTGCGCGTCGCGCACCAGGTTGCCCGTCTCGAGCATGTACGTCGAGAAGGTGGTGAAGCCGCCCATGAAGCCAATGAGGATGATGGCACGCATCTCGCCGCTGATGCCGGCGCGGTCCTGGAACGCCGCCCACAGGGCGCCCGCCACGAAGCAGCCCACCACGTTCACCACCGCCGTGCCCCACGGCAGGGGGCCACGGACAGCCCGCTGCACGGCCCCCGCAAGGCCGTAGCGGGCCAGGCTTCCCAGGGCGCCGGCCACGCCGATGCCAACGAGCTTGCCGAGCATTCGAGTCTCCTGGAGCCGATACGGACGCGGCGGCGCGTCAGTGTCTCCGGCTGGGCGGACGGAGCAGCGTGGGGTAGCGGCGCGCGCGGGCAAGCAGGTCGAGCAGTTCCTTGGGGAAGCGGCACCCGAGGTCGCCCTTATCCGCCCCCTTGCCGCGGACCGGGCTGCCGGCCTCGAGGCGGAAATCGCCCGCCTTGGGATTGGCGAAGCCCACCTTCATGGCGCGCACCTTGTCGTCGGCCTTCACGAGGTCCTTGTGGAAGCTGGCGTCGCCCCGACGGATGGCCGTGCTCTTGATGGTGAGGGCGACAGGAGGCTTTTCCTTCTGGTTGCGATCGGGGCGCCAGGTTTCGATGCTCTCCACGATGCAGTTGGTGATCGCGTTGCCCGTGCTGTCCTCGGGGATGGTGATGGGGCCGAGGACGGTGACGTGGTTGAACTGGTTGCCGCCGAGGAGGGTGACGGGGCCGATGACGATGCAGTCGGTGAGGCGCATGTGCTGGAGGGACAGCTTGTCCCCGGCGACGATGCAGCCGGTGAAGGTGCCGTAGTCGATGGGCGTTTCGTCGCACAGGAAGCCCGAGCCTCGCGCCGTGGCGCCCGAGAGGCCCGAGACGGCCAGGAGCGACGCCGTGATGCTCACCGGCGTGGAGGGGAACTTGTCGAGGCTCACGTCCACGTCCTGGAGCGCCACCACCTCGCGGAGGGTGGCCGAGCACCGTGGGCCGAGGAAGATGGCGGTCTGCGCGTTGCCGAACTCGAGCCGCTCGATGGTGATGCTCTTCACGTCCGCAGGGAAGGAGAGGATGGTGGGATGGGATGAACCGCCTGCGAGACGGGGCAGCTTCTCGCCCGTGCCGCGGAGCACGAGGCCGTCGGTCGTGGCCCCGACGCGCGTGATGCCGCCGCCGTAGGTGCCCGCCTCCACCGTGATGGTGGCGTTGGCACCATCCACCTGGCCAAAGGCGGCGGCGAGGGAGCGGGCGGCGCCTTCGGCGGTCTTGGACAGCACGATGCTCGGGCCGCGGCTGATGGCTGGCTTCTTCGGCTTCGCTTTCGGGGCAGCCTTCGCCTTGGGCGGCGTCTTGCCCTTGGGCGTGGGCGGCTTGGGCGTGCCCTTGGTGGGCGGCTTGGGCGTGCCCTTGGTGGGCGGCTTGGGGGGCGCGGGCTGCGGCGTCGGGGCGCCTGGCACGGTGATGGGCTTGTAGGCCTTGGCCACCTGGATGCTCTTGGCGTGTGCCGCGGCGTGGGCGGTGGCGCTGTAGTCCTTCTCGTAAGCAGCCAGTGCGGCGCGGCCCTCCTGGTGGCGGCCGGCCACGATCGCGCCGAGCGCGCTCGCGAGGGCGCGGGCCGCCTTCGCCTCGGCCGGCGTGGCGCCGGTGCTCGCGGGTGGCTTCGCCTCGGCGTCGAGGGCTTCGGCGCGTTCGCGGTGTTCCCTGGCTTTCTCTTTATCACCGAGAAGTTGCAGGAAGAGCGCGGTGGCGAGGGCGTCGGTGGCGTCGTTCTCCTTCGCCACGCGCTTGGCGAGGAGCTCGCCCGACACGGCGCGCAGCTTTGCCCAGGGGTGCTTTTCGATGCGGATCTTGGCGCCGAACTTGACGGTGCAGCGGATCTCATTCTCGTCGGCGTCGGTGAGGGGGCCGTTGAGGCCCGTGATGCGCGCGGCGCGCTTGTCGAGTGGCGGCTTGGCGGTCTTGATGTGCTGGATCATGCGGTGCCGCAGGTCGATGAGCGCGTCGATGGCGCTCTTGCGGCTGGCCAGCTCCGCCTCGATGGCCTTGTCGCCCACCCGCAAGGCGCCCATTGCCTCGGCGGCTTCGCGGAGCTTCCAGGCCTTGAGTTTCTCGGCGATGGGCTCCAGTGCCTTCGCCAGGCGGGCCTGTGCCGCGGCTCGGCGCTCGCCGGCCTGTGCCGAGGCGCCGGCCTCCTTGCTGACCTGCGCGGCGGCGGCGCGGAGCTGCTCGTGCTGCGCCACGGAGGCGAGGGCGGCCTTGGCGCCCGCCACCTCGGCTGGCGTGCCGAAGTGGTCCACCACAGCCTGCAAGGCGGCGCGGGCCTGGGGATACTGGCCCTGCTGAAGCCGCGCCGCGGCCGTGCGCAGCGCCGCGCGCAAAGCGCTGCGGGCCTCCTGGCGGATGGCGGCGGCGGCGGCGGCGACGGCGGCGCGAAGGGGCAGGCTGTCGTTGTCCTGGGTAAGCGCTTCCAGCGCGGCGATGGCCTGGCCGTAGTTGCCGGCTCGTGCGGCGGCCTCGGCTTGGGCCTTGGCGGCATCGAGTTGGGCCTGCCACTCGGGGGCATCGCCCTTCGGCTCGGCCCCAGGCGGCGGGGCGTCGGGGCCTTTGCCCTTGGCCGGCGGCGGCACGACGGGTTCCGCCTTGGGCTCGGGCGGCGCCGGCACGGCGGGCGGGACGGTGCCGGGCTCGGGGGCGTAGGCGGTGCCAGGGACAGTGTCGGGATCGATCTCGTGTGGGGCCGGCTCGGGCGGGGTGGGGGCTTCCGCCTCGACCTTCGCGGGCGCCGGAGCCTTGGCGTGCTCGGCGTCCTTCTTCTTGCCTCCGCCCAGCACGAGGAAGAGGACGACGGCGAGGCCGACCACGCCAGCCGCCACGCCACCGATGATGGCCCATCGTCGGCCGCTTCCGCCCCCCGCCTTCTCCACCGACGGCGAGCGCACCGCCGTGGCCTCGAGCAGGATTTCCACTTCCTCGAGGAGCTCGCCATGCGTCTGGAATCGCTCGGCCGGGTCCTTGGCGCACATTCTCCGCAGCAGTTCGTCCACGGCCTTGGGCACGCGGGGGAATAGCGCCTTGGCCGACGGGAAGGGCTGGGAGGCATGCTGCTGGAGCAGTTGGGAAACCGACGGGCCTGCGAACGGCGGCTGGCCCGTGAGCGCGTGGTAGAGCACGCAGCCCAGGCTGTAGATGTCGGAGCGGCAGTCGGCGAGCTGCGGGCTGCGGGCCAGCTCGGGGGCCATGTACACCGGCCCACCGAAGGTGCCTTCCACGATGCCCACGGCGCTTTGCTCGAGGCTCTTGGAGAGGCCCAGGTCGGAGAGCTTCACGCCGCCGCGCGTGTTGAAGAGGATGTTGGCTGGCTTGATGTTGCGGTGGATGAGCATCTGCTCGTTGGCGTGGTCGAGCGCCTTGGCGGCCTTGGCCGCAATCTCCAGCCCTTCGGCCACAGGCAGATGGCGCTTCTGGCGGATGCGGTCGGTGAGGCTGTCGCCATCGACGAACTCCATGGCGATGAAGTGGAGGCCCTCTTCCTCGCAGATGTCGAAGGTCTGCACCACGTGGGGATGGTTGAGCTTGGCAGCGGCCTGGGCTTCGCGGCGGAAGGCCGTGAGGAAGCTGGGGTCGCTGGCGGCCGATGGCGCCAGCACCTTGAGTGCCACCCGGCGGTTCAGCCCCTCCTGCACGGCTTCGTAGACCGTGCCCAGCCCGCCCCGCCCGATGACCCGCGTCACCTCGTAGCTGCCGAGCTTGTGGCCCACAAGCTGCTGGTCGTCCGCGTCGCTGGGCGCCAGCGGCGGCAGCGGAGCGGGCGCGGGAGCCGGCGGCGCGGCCGGGGGCGCCATTGGCGCATCGGGCGCCGCGCCCTCTCCGGGCGCGCTGAGCACCGTCTTGCACGTGGGACAGCGAAACCGAGCGGCGCCCTCCGGCGCGGTGAGCTTGGTCTTGCACTTCGGACACGCAAAGGCTCGCGTCGCCATGTTCGCTCCGAGTCGCGGGGGCAGGGACTTGCCTCGTGATTATAGCGCTGCCGGCGCCGAGATTGCAACCACGCCCGCCGCCGCGCCGCCATCTGCCTTGTTCCCCCGCGCGCAGGACGGTATACTGGTGGGTGAATGAGAACTCATGCGGCCTGCCGGACGAAAGGAACGCCTGCGTTGAAGTGGATCTGCTGCTCGGTTCTCCTGGCCCTGCTCGGGCCTTTCGCCGCGGCCGCCGCCGCCCCGCCTGCCGCCGAGGCCCCCGCCGCGCCATCGCTCGACGTGCAGAAGGTCGAGCGGCTGTTCGCCGCTAAGCTTACCAGCAGAGGCCGGGCGGCCCGCGTGGCCGCCTACGAGGCCTACCGTGCCGGGGGCGACGACGCTCGCACGCTCCTGCGCGACCGCCTGCTCGCCTTCCGCGAGCCGCTCGTGGCCCGGATCCGAGAGTTCGGCCTGCCGAAGACGACGCAGGAGAAGCTGAGCAAGGTCCACGCCACCCTCGCCGCGGCCCGCGAACAGGCCCGGAAGGCCATCTTCGAAGGCGAGTTCAAGCGCCAGGACGTGGACGCCGCCGTGGCCGAGGTGAAGCGGGTGTACGCGGTGCATCGCGACACGTTTGTGCCCGCCGTCAAACGCCTGGAACCCATCGTCGCCGCCCACGCCCGCCTGCTCGAGGTGGACGAGGAGCTCGGCATCCTCGGCGGCACCGGCGACCTGGAGCT
>JADHXT010000022.1 GCA_016782825.1 Candidatus Brocadiia bacterium
GAGACGCTCGCCGCGAAGCTCCGCCGGGAGATGGGCATCGCGCCGCAGCCGCCAAGCGAGATGACGTCGCTCCGCTGACCGCTCCGAGCGAGTGGCAACCACCAACAGGCCGGTGTGGATTCGCGTCCACGCCGGCCTGCTGCTTTAAGGGGGAAAGAGGCACCGCGTTACGTTCGGCCCAGCAGACGCAGCAGGCGTGCGGGATAGTTGGTGAGGATGCCGTCCACGCCGCAGTCGATCAGACGGCGCATCTCGGCCTCGTCGTCGGCGTAGAAGGGGTTCACCTCGAGGCCGGCGTCATGGGCCTGGGAGCAGAAGGCCTCGGTGACGAGCGTGTTGTTGGGCTGGCAGATGGTGCAACCGAGTTCGAGCGAGAGGGCGATGTAATCCGAGCCGTCGCCGTGCTGCGCCGTCAGGTTGCAGGTGGTGAGGCGCGGCTGGCGCGTGCGGAAGAGCCTCACCTCGCTGGCGTCGGCGGTGACGAAGGCCGTGGCAAAGAGGTCGCGGGAGGCCAGCTCACCGGCCACGGCATCCACCAGCTCGGGCACGGACGGTGCGTGGGGCTTCACGTGGATGTTCAGGCGGCAGGCGGGCGGCGTCTCGTCGAGCACCTCGGCCAGTGTAGGGATGCGCTCGCCGGCAAAGGACGGCGCCTTGGAGGAGCCGGCATCCAGGCCACGCACGGTGGCGGCGGTGAGCTCGTGCACCTTCCCCGTGCCGTCGGTGGTGCGGTCGACGGTCTCGTCGTGGAGGATCGCGAGCGCTCCGTCGCGGGTCATCGCCACGTCGAGTTCGATCATGTCCACGCCCAGGCGCCAGGCCTCGCGGAAGGCGGCCAGGGTGTTCTCGGGGTGGGTGCCTGAGCTGCCGCGGTGGGCGCAAACGGTGACGTACTTTGGCACGTGCGCGTTTTCCTCATCTAGCGAAGTTCGGGCCGCGGAATGGGGAGGGGTGGCCGAGGTGGACGCGGCGGCGGCAGGGGGCGGCCCGCCTGGGTGGCGTGCAGGTGAACCACCGTGCCGCGGTGGACAAGGGCGCTGCCTGACGTGCGGCCCGAGAAGTCGAGACGCGACCCCGCCGCGGGCGTGGAGCCGCGGCTGAACCGGGCGGCGTAGACCTGCGCCATGAAGTCGCGGGCGGCGGCCTGGCCGAGCGAGGGACGGTGGCCGTGGTGGCGGCCGATGCAGTCGAAGGCATAGGAATCGAGCAGCTTGTGCCGCAGGCTGGCGAAGAGGCGGGCGCTGCCGAACGCGTCGGCGGCAACGATCCGTCCCCCGCGGGCCACGACGAAGCCGACGATCCGCGGCCGCCAGATGGGGAGGAACGCCTTGCGGTAGGCGCTCAACTCCCGTGCCACGGCGGGCGACTGCATCACCGCATCGAAGTCCTTGGTGGGCGCGGCCACGCGGAAGCGGCGCTGCTCCTCGTCCACCTGCCCCCACACCTCGGCCTGCGGCGCGCCGGCCATGGCCTTCTGGCGCAAGGCGTAGTTCCCCACGCTGCTGCCGGCGCGGAAGGCGCTCTTGGCGTGCCCCGTCCAGCGGTCCTTCTCCACGCAATAGGTGGGCACCGTGTAGGGTCGGTCGTCGGGGGGCAGTAGCACGTCCTCGCGCAGCATGCGATTCTGCTTGCCACCGAGGATCACCTCTCCCGCCAGGGCAGCCACCCAGCGGCTCCGCGAGGTGTTCTGCATCGTCACCCGTTCCACCGAGCCGGTGTCGCTCACGCGCAGATACCCGCCGCGGAATGCCTCGTCGAGCGACGCGTAGTCCGCACGGTCGCCGTGGCCACGAAGCTGGAGCGGGAAGAGGATGAGGCCCCCGTGATAGCTGGGGGCCAGCACGTCCAGGCTCTCCAGCAGGCGGGTCACCTCGTTGTCGGTGTCCTGAGCGTGGAGGGCGGTACTCAACATTGTGGCGAGTAGGAGGAGCAGCAGGCTTCGGCAACGCATGGTGAGCCCTCTTACTGGGATTCCCCGCAGTGGGCACATACACTCCCTGCTAACTTAGACGCACGAGCCGCCGATAGGTTTCAATCGAGCGGAAGTTCGTCTCTTGCGACACCGATGGCTGTGTGCTATGGTTTCCTCGTCTGAGCGATGGACACCCGACAAGCGAGGAGAAGCGATGCCCGCCCGCCTTGTGACTGCCTGCCTGCTGCTGGCGACGATGGCTCTCGGCGCCGACTACCGCGTGCCGTTGATGGGCAAGCCGCCAACGCTCGACGGCCGCATCGATGCCGCCGAGTGGGCCACGGCGGCCGGCTTCAGCGGATTCGCCATGAACGGCCAACTCGAGCGGCGGCGGGTCCAGGCCTTCGTGGGCGCTACGGCCAGCCACCTGCTCATCGCCGTCAAGTCGCAGCTTCCCGACGACGGCGAACTGCTCACGAAGATTCAGAAGGACACGGTGAAGCTCGTGTTCGACGACTCCATCGAGGTGTGGGTGGACCCCACGCCGGGCACCGAACACGGCCAGACTTTCCAGATGCTGTTCAACGCCGCCGGCCGCCGCGGCTACAAGCACCACGCCCGCGGCCGCGACAAGGAGAACCCCACTTGGCAGGGCAACTGGCAGGTGGCCAACGGCCTGCACGACGGCTGGTGGCACGCCGAGGTGGCGATTCCGATTGCCGAGCTTCCACAGCCGGGGGCGGCTGTGCCACATGGAGGCCGTACCTCCGACCAGGGCGTCTGGGGCATCAACGTGTGCCGCAACTGGAAGCAGCCCTGGGCCTTCAGCTCGCTCGGCGGCGGCCCCTACGCTCCCGAAGGCATCCGGTTCACGTTCGCGAAGGAGGGCGCCCTCGTCGTCCGACACGAGGTGGCCGGCGACCCCGTAGCCGGCAAGCAGGCCATGACGCTCGTCCTGACGAACCCCTCCGCCAGGCCGATCGCCGCCAAGGCCGAGATGGTCATCCAACGCGACGCCATGCCTGAGCTGCGCGCCGCCGAAGACCGCGTGGTCGTTGCCCCCGGCGCCACACAGAAGCTCACGATCAACGCCGACGACCAGGTGACCAAGAAGTTCGCCCTCACCATCGGCGTCTCCTCGGCCGATGGCAAGACGCCCCTCTACCAGCGCAGCTACGCCTGGAAGCTCGGCAAGCCGTGGAAGTGGACCACCAGGAAGGAGCAAGTGCTCCCCATCGACCTTCAGTTCGCCTACTATCCCTACACCAACCGCCTGCGGGTGCTGGCCGACGTGCGCAACCTGCCCGAGAAGGCACGGCTCGACCGCCTCGTGTGCGTGGTGCGGAAGAAGGGCACGGCGAAGCCCGTCAAGACGCTCGTCTTCGACCGCTTCGAGAACGAGCGGCAGGAGCTTACGGCCGATCTGCCGCCACTGGAAGGTACCTACGAGATCGCGGCCAGGGCCGAAGGGCGGGACGTGCCCGAAGGCGAGATCGTCAAGGAGTTCGAGCGAACGGTCTACGAGTGGGAACGCAAGGGGCTCGGCACCAGCACGAAGGTCTACCCGCCCTTCACGCCGATCCAGGTCGAGGGCAGCAAGGTCTCCACCGTGCTCCGCGAGCACACGATGAACGACTTCGGACTCTGGGACCAGGTGGTGGCGACGGGCCAGCCGCTGCTGGCCGCGCCCATGCGGTACGTCGTCACCAGCGGCGGCAAGGCGCAGGAGGTCAAGGCATCGTCGCTGGCTGTGCCGACCCGTGAGCCGCACCGCGCGATCGCTCAGGCACGCTGGTCGGCCGGGCCCGTCACGGCGCAGGCCACGGCCACGTGGGACTACGACGGCGTGATGCGGATGGACCTGTCGCTTCAGCGCGCCAAGGTGGATGCCTTGTATCTGGAGATTCCACTCCGTGACGCAATGGCGCCCCTGATCCACGCCATGGGCGACGGCATCCGCAACACCGTCTACATCCGCGTGCCCGAGGGGCAGGGCGTGGTGTGGGACAGCACGAAGGTGCAGGTGAACGACTTCCCGCGCAACTGGTGCTCCTACATCTACGTCGGCAGCCCGAGCCGCGGCCTGTGCTGGTTTGCCGAGAACGACGCCGGCGGGTCGTGGAACAGCGAGAAGCCCAACGTGGAGCTGGTGCGCCAAGCCAAGCAGCTCATCCTGCGCGTCCACTTCATCAATCAGCCCACCGAGATCACGGCGCCGCGCACCCTCACCTTCGGCCTCCTCGCGGCGCCCGTCAAGCCGCGCATCGCCAACTGGCGCTACGCCTGGCACCGCGAGAACTACACACTCCTCGGCACCGACATCAACTGGCTCGCCCGCGGCAACTGCGGCTCCGTCTATCCTGCCGGCAAGGACCTGCACCTGTGGGAGATGCTCAAGCGCGGCAACCGCGAGAAGCTCTCCCGCGAGGAAGTCAACAAGGTCATCGAGCACGGGCGGAAGTACTTCGAGCCCTACGGCCCCGACTACGTCGAGCGCTTCACCCGCCACGTGCCGCACAACCTGCTGTCGCGGCACGGCACGAAGATGGTGTTCTACTACAACCGCGCGAGCTGCCAGCTCTTCGACGAGTTCCAGACCTTCCAGGACGAGTGGTGCCTCACCGACTACCGCACCGTGGGCAAGGGCAACAGCGTGGGTGAGATCAAGATTATCCCCACCGCCTCCTACATCGACCACGCCCTGTGGTGGTATGCCAAGAGCTTCGACGTCGGCGGCAACCAGGGCGTCTACTGGGACAACATGTACTTCCGCGCGTCGCACAACACGGCCATGACGGCGGCCTACCGCCGGCCCGACGGCACCTTCAGCCCCTCCACGGGCCTCTGGGGGCTGCGCGAGCTGGTCAAGCGCTCCTTCGTGTTGATGAACGAGCGGGGCATGCGGCCCATCACCATGCCCCACATGACCTCCACCGGCATCCTGCCCGTCTACTCCTTCGCCACCGTGCAGTACGACTGGGAGTGGAAGTACTCCCGCGGCGACGTGCAGTATCGCTTCCCCCGCGAATACCTCCTGCTCGTGAGCACCGGCGAGCTGGCGGGCGCCTGGCCCGTGCTGCTGGGCGACCACGGCAAGCTGGCAAGGGACGAATGGACCCAGCGCACCTTTGCCGCCGTGTGCCTCGTTCACGAACTCGACGGCTGGGGCTACGGCAAGGCCTGGAACAGCCTGTTTACCCACGTCCACCGCCTGGTCGAGACGCCCGGCCTTGACGTCTACCGCTACTGGGACGACCGCCCGCAGGCGGTATCCAGCGGCCACGTCGACCTGCCGACCATCGTCTACGCTCTCAAGGGCAAGGAAGCCTACGTCGGCGTCACGAGCTACGCGGAGCAGGACCTGCCGTGTACCTTGCGCATCGACGCGGCAGCGTTGGGCCTGGCCGGCGGCTATCATGCCGTGGACGCGGAGACCGACGAGCCCGTGGCCGTGAAGGACAACACGGTGGAGTTTGTGCTCAAGAAGCACGATGTGCGAGCGGTGCGCCTGTTGGCGGGCGAGCGATGAGGAGTGACGCAGTGCGTCTTGCGCTGACGGCCGCCGCACTGGCGTGTGGCGGGGCGGCTTGGGCCGGCGAGGGCACGGGGGTGTCGCTGCCGCCGTTCCTCGAGGACCGCCTGGTCTACTACCACAGCTTCGCGAGCGCGACGCCCGAGGTGAACCGCGCCGGCGCCGAGCCGCGCAGCAGGGTGGTAGTGGGCGAGGGCGGCGTGCGGGGGGATTGCCTGCTTGGGACGAAGCCGCAGCCGCTCGTTCTGCGTAGCGACGCGCTCTCGCCGCATCGGCCCCTCTCGGTGCTCTTCTGGTGGGCGCTGGCCGAGGAGCCGACGGCCGAGACCTGCTTCGGGCTGTTTCACCTCTCGGGACGGGGCATGGTGTCGCACTTCTCGCGCGGCAAAGGGCAGTGGTGTGCGCTCGAGAAACCGGCGGGCATCTTGCAGGTGTGGAACTTCCCGGGCATCCGCAACGTGAACGGCATCTACGACCGCGACTGGCGGAAGAGCGTGAGCTTGAAGAAGGGGGTGTGGCATCACGCGGCGATGGTGTTCCACGGCGCGTCGTTGGTGGAGGTGTACACCGACGGGCGCCGCGCGTGGTCGGTGCGGCTCATGGGGCGGCCCTTCGCGGCGGAGGACAAGGTGCAGGACCTGGTGCTCGGCAGCCGCACGGCAATGCCGGTGGCGCTGGACGAGGTGATCATCCTCCGGCGGGCGCTCGCGGCGGCCGAGGTGCGCCGCTACGTGGCCATCATCACCCAGATGCGCGCCGTGCGGTACCCGGAAGACTGAATGACGGGACGGACAGGACGCCGTGCATGGGAAAGGCGCCACGGGCGGCGAGCCCGGGCGCCTTGAGTGTATTGAGGGTCGTAGGCCGTCTACCTGCGCCGCCGCCGCCGCAAGAGGCCCAGGCCGCCGAGGGCGAGAAGGGCCATCGTGCCCGGCTCGGGGGTGATCAGCGCAAAGTTGTCGAGGGTGACATCCAGATCGGTGACGCCATCTTGTGGGCGGAAGATAAATTCAAATCCATCTACGTCGCCTGCGGCGGCCGGGAACCCCGCGATATCTGTGTAGAGCACGACCACACCTCCGGACGTGCCATCGGGCATGAGCGCCGTGTGTGTGATCAGGCCCGAGCCCGTGTCGATCCGCATGAACAGCTCGGCGTCGACGTCCACGGCCCCGACCAGCTCAAAGAAGAACCGGTCCGCCACGGTCGCATCCACGTTCAGGTCCGCCCCGCCTGTAGCCAGGGATCCATAGCGTAGACTGAGCTCCGCGTCCACGAGGTCGGCCGAGTCGAAGACCAGACGCCCCAAGGCTGCGGAGATCGTTGCTGCCGTGACGCTGGTCGCATTGGGGTCGGCCAGGATATCGAGCTGCATCTCACGCACGCCACCAATCGCGTCGACGCCTGAGCGTGTGTTCGGGCCTTCGGTGGTCGGCGGCGGGGGGTCGGGCGGCACAAAGTAGATGGGCGGAGGGATTGGGTTGGGGATGCCCGCTTGGGAGTAGAAGAGCGTGTCGTTCGACTCGCTGCCGGCGAGAGTGACGCCTGTGTCGTCGAACTTGTCGATCAGAATGCCGGCTGATGTAGTGCTTGCCACCAGAAGCGCGACAGCAAAGAGTGCTCTCTTCATGTAACCTTCCTTGTGTAACCGCTCTATCTGCCTGAGGCACCCGGGCGGTGGACTCTGCTCGGCCCTGCTGGTGGACGAGGCCGCGCCGCAGCGCTGCCTTGCCTCGCATAGTGTTCAATATAATAGCGTCTCCTCCCGAAGAATGCAAGAGAAATCTGGAAAGAATCTGACCATGACAGGTACATCGTGTCCAGGGGTAGGCAGCAGCGGCTCGAGGTCATCGAGCACGATCGGCCGCAGGGTGAACGCGGCCGGCGTGGCCGCCGGCTGGGCGCCGTGCGCTGCCCGCAGGACGGCGCCCAGCCCGCTGGGATGAGGACATGAAGACGGCGGGGTACCACATGTGGCGCCCCGCCGCTGTGCATCTGGCCTGCGCGGCTGCGTTACTTCTTCTTGGCGGCCTTGCCGCGGCGGGCGAGAATCTCGAAGGGCAGGCCGCGCACCTTGGCCGCGTTGGCACACCACCGCTGGTCGAAGCCGCGCGACTTGATCGAGCGAATCTCCGGGCTGAAGAGGCTCGTCGCGCTCTCGCGGTGCGTGATGTCGATGTTGCCCTTGTAGAGCTTCACCTTGTAGACGCCGTTCACGAAGTCCTGCGTGGAATCCACGTAGGCATCGAGTGACCGCTTGAGCGGGTGGTACCACTCGCCGTGGTAGGTCATGAAGGCCCACTTGGCGTCGATGATTTTCTTGAACTGGACCTCTTCCTTGGTGAGGCACTGCTGCTCGAGGTCGTGGTGGAGCTTGAGGATGACGTGGGCGGCGGGGGCCTCGTAGATCTCGCGGCTCTTGAGGTCCATGATGCCGTCTTCGAACATGTCGATCTTGCCGAGGCCGTTGCGGCCGGCGATCTCGTTGAGCTTGGGCACCAGCTTGCCGAGGGGCATCGCGCGGCCGTTGAGCCGCGTGGGGATGCCACGCTCGAACTCGATCTTCACCTCTTCCGCCTTGTTCGGCGCCTTGTGCGGCGGCACGAGCCACATCCAGATGTCGTCGGGCAGCGGCTGGTTGAGGTCGATGGCCCCGCTGGCGATGGAGCGGCACCACATGGTCTTGTCGTCGCCACCGGTGAGGTTCTCGGTGACGGGTACCTTCCAGTGCTTGCAGATCTGCTCTTCCTCGAGGCGGGTGAGGTCGAAGTCGCGCACCGGCACCAGCACCTTGAGGTCGGGGGCGAAGTACTTGAACACGTTGTGCATGCGGTACTGGTCGTTGCCCTTGCCGCTGGAGCCTTCCATCACGGCGTCGCAGCCCTGCTTCACGGCTTCTTCGACCACGATGCGGGCGATGAGCTGGCGCGTCATCGAGGTGGACACGGGGTAGCCGTTGTAGTCGCTGTTGGCGCGGATGGCCTTGGCAAGCCACTCCTCGGTGAACTCCTGGGTGGCGTCGATCTCGATGGGTTTGATGCCGAGCTTCCTGGCCTTGCGGCGGCCCTCGGCGATTTCGGCCTTTCCCTGGCCCACGTCGCAGGTGATGGCGACGATTTCGTGCACCTTGTAGATGCGGCGGAGCAGCTCGACGCCGAGCGACGAATCGAGGCCGCCGGAGTAGGCGAGGGCCGCCTTCTTGACCTGGGGAACTTCGGTCTCCTCCAGCTTCTTCAGAATGGCTTTGATGCTCACGGGCTTGGCCTCCTGTGCAGTGGGGCGGGGGTCAGGCGGGGAGATCGAGCAGCGCGGCAAGGGTGCCTGTGAACTTGCCGAGCTGCTTGCGGGCGAACGCGCGATGTGCCTCGATGGCCTCGTCGGCCACGTCGAGCCGCAGGTTGGCGGGGGCGCCGGCGTGGGTGCGTTTGCTCAGGGCCTCCCGCGGGTCGAGGGCCGAGAGGGACTCGAGATGCGTCCCGACCTGGCGGTAGGCGTCGCGGAAGGGCATTTTCTCCTCGACGACGAGACGGAGCGCCTCGTCGGTGGCAAACACCTCGGGCGTGAAGGCGGCGAGCAGCTTGTCCTCGCACACCTCGAGCTTCTGGAACGTGAGGTCCATGACCCGCACGCATCCGCCGATCTGGCTCATGCCCTCGAGGAAGGGGCGCTTGGTCTCCTGGAAGTCGCGGTTGTAGCCGCTCGGCAGGCCCTTGAGGATACCGAGGATCTGATTCTGGCACGCGAGAATGGTGCTGGTCTTGGCGCGGACGAGCTCCAGGCCGCAGGGGTTGCGCTTCTGGGGCATGATGCTCGAGCCGGTGCACAACTCCTTCGGCACGCGGAAGTAGCCGAACTCCGGCAGGGAGAAGTTGATGGTGTCCTGCGCCAGGCGGCTGAGGTCGATGGCCATCTGCACGGCGGCGCCGAGGATGATGGACTCGATCTTGCCGCGGCTGTTGTTGGCGTAGAGCACGTTGTTCTGCAGCTTGGCGAAGCCGAGGAGCTGGGCCGTGTATTCGCGGTCGATGGGGACGGGCACGCCGTAGCTGGCGGCCGAGCCGAGGGGGCACTGGTCGTTGAGCTCGTAGGCGGTGCGCAGCAGGCGCAGGTCGTCGAGCAGCGATTCGAGCCACGCGCCCGCCCAGAGCCCCACGCTGGAGGGCATGGCGATCTGCGTGTGGGTGCGGCCCACCATCGGCACGTCCTGGTGCTGCTCGGCGAAGGCGCGGAGGGTGGAGCAGAGGCTCAGCGTGTCGTCGAAGAGGCTGAGCAGCAGGCGCTTGGCGTGCACGCGGGTGGCCGCGATCACCTGGTCGTTGCGGGAGCGGCAGGTGTGGATCTTCTTGCCCAGGTCGCCGAGCTTCTCGACGAGGCGATTCTCGATGGCGGTGTGGCAGTCCTCGTCGGCGGCCTCGACGGTGAAGGCGCCGGTCTGGTTGTCCTGGACGATGGCGCGGAGTTCGATGGTGAGGCGCTGCGCCTCGTCGGCCGAGAGGATGCCCACCTTGGCGAGCATCTTGGCGTGGGCGATGGAGGCCACGCAGTCGGCCTCCACCAAGTGGCGGTCGAGCAGGGTGTCGTCGCCGGTGGTGAAGGCCTCGAGCGCCTGGTCGACGCGGTAGCCCTTGTCCCAAAGCTTGGCCATGGTTTGCCCCAGGAAGCATCACCCTCCCGCAGGGTTTGCAGCCTGCGGGAGGGGTGTCGAATCGACTGGCGCGCCCGGCAGGACTCGAACCTGCAACCTCCGGCTCCGGAAACCGGCGCTCTGTCCAATTGGGCTACGGGCGCACGCCCCAGGACAGCCCGAATGGTACCAGAAGGCGCGCTGCAAGTCAAGCGCGGGCAATTCAGAAGATCTCACGCAGAGAGAGCAGAGGTCAGCAGAGAGAGCAGAGGGAAGAAGAAGCCTGACCGTGGAAACCGCGAAAGCAGAAGAGCCGCTTCCAGTACCGGGTCATTTCGAGCGGAGCGAAGCGAAGCCGAGAAACCTGGCGGAGATGGCCGCGGCGTGATGCTGCGGCGCGAGCGCCGGCCGAGGCGAGGTCCCTCGGCTTCGCTCGCATTCCCAAAGCCACCTTGGGAACGCATCTGCGAAGCTCCTGCTTCATTGCTTCGCGTCGCACGGAAGGCGAAGACGCGGGGCAGAGACGCCCCGCCTACAAGAGAAGAAGCTGTCAGCCATCAGCCATCAGCACGGAGTCTGAACCCCAACTCCAATCCTCTCTTCTTTCGTGCCCATCCGCGTTCATCTGTGGTTCCCTGCCCCGCGTCGGCTAGCGAAGGGCGGCGCCGGCTTGGGCGGGTAGGACACGAGGCGCTCGGGGTGCTCTTGCTCGCGCTTCCGCAGGTCCGCTGCCATGGCGCGCAGGTCGTAGTCGAAGCGCTTCGCATATTCCTCACGCACGCGGCGCACCTCATCCACGACCGGGTCCGGCTGCATGGCTAGTCCTCCATCAGTTCCTCGGGCGTGCAGATGACAGGGCAGGTGTATCCGGCGTCTTCCACCAGCTCTTCGATGCGGCTCCGGTGCATGGCGTTCGCAAGGTGCTTGCAGTTCCAGGTCAGCACGTAGTCAATGCCGTTGACCGCGGCAATGGCGATGTGGAGTGCATCAGCCGCCGAGTCGTGCGGAATGGGTCCCTGCGACACGAGTTGCTCGGCCAACGCCACGGCGTCCTGATTGACCTTCAGGATGGGTAGGCTCTCGGTCGCGGCAAGGCGCGCGGCGGCGGCGCCCGGATCGCCTTGGGCCGCCTCTTCGTGAACGAGTTCGGATATGACCAGATGGAATCTGGCGGAGCGTTCGTCCCACCACTGATGCGTGAGCTGTTGGCGCGCGGCGATGACCATATCGCGGTGAGGGCGGCCCACCAGATAGCTCACGACGCTGGTCTCGATATACACTCGCGGCTTCATGCTGCTCAGTATAGCAGATAGTGGAGGGCAATCAACGGGCGGACGATGATCTCACGCAGAGAGAGCAGAGGGAAACAGAGAGAAGAAGCTGTCAGCCATCAGCCATCAGCTATCAGCACGGAGTCTGAAACCCTGATTCCAGTCCTCTCTTCTTTCGTGCCCATCCGTGTTCATCTGTGTTCATCTGTGGTTCCCTGCTTCGCGTCGGCTAGCGAAGCGCGGCGCCGATGGCGAGGAGCTGCTTGAGGTGCGGGGGATGGATGGTGCCATCGGCCTTGCTGATGCCGACGTCGATGCTCACCACGCCGCCTTGCGCGTTGACGGTGCGGATGTACTTGACCATCGCGTCGTCCGACGTCCGGGGGCCGTCGCAGTGTCCCCATCGGCTGCCCATGAATCCCAGCACCTGCCACCGCATGCCCTTCGGGGCGGGGTGCTTGGCGGGCGTGGCGGTCCAGCTATTCTGCTCGCCGGCCGTGTAGTCCTGCTGGGCGGTGAGGCGTGCGAAGGCCTTGTCGATGCGGGTGCCGGGGTTGAAGGCCAGGATGCTGTCGGGGTTGCCGGCGCGGCACGCGGCGGCCCAGGTGTTCCAGTTGTTCGGCTTCGTCAGGTCGTCCCAGCCCGCGCGGTTGTAGGAGCCGTCGAACCACCAGCCGGCCACGTTCGTCTTGTAGCGGAGCGACCACTCGCGGATGACGGCGGACCAGTGCTGGGTGAAGATCTGCGGCGCGGGCTTGCGCTCGTGCACGTCGCCGAGCTTCTCCATCGCCTCCTGGTCGCGCTGGGGCGAACGCGAGGGCAGGTAGAGCAGCAGCTTGATGCCGGTGCCGGCGAGGGCGTCGGCCATGTCGCCGGGCAGGTCGCGGGTGGAGCAGCGCTCGCCGGGCTTGCGGCCCGTGAGCTTGTCGTAGGTGGCGTTGGGCGAGCAGTAGGTGCCGCTGTTCTGGCCCAGCGTCAGGATGAGGTAGTCGGCCCGGCAGTCGCGAACCTGCTTCGCCACGGCCGCGACGTCGAAGGCGTTCACGCGCTCGTTCCACTGGGCGCCGCCGCCGAGGAAGTGGATGAACACCCCGAACTTCGCCTTCTCCATCCATTTGCCGCGGGGCGCGTCCTGGGCTTGGACAGCCAGTGCGGAAAGCGCCATCGCCACCAGTGCAAATGCCATCAGCTTCATGTCGTTCCTTCCTGTGGGTCAGAGTTCGAGCGCAAGGCGGTCTCTCACGCTCTTGGCGAAGACGGCGATCATCGCGTCGGGAGTGAAGCGGGCGGCGTTGGCGCGGGCCTTGGCCGCGAGGTCGGCGTAGAGGGTGGGGTCGTCCAGGCGGCGAAGGGCGGCCACCCACGCGTCGGTGTTCCGGATGTCGTCGATGAGGATGCCGCCGTCGCCCACGGCCTCGGGGATGCCGCCGCGGGCGCTGGCCACGCTGGGGATGCCGTTGGCGCCGGCTTCCACGAACACGCGGCCGAAGGGCTCGGGCCAGATGCTGGGGCCGAGCAGCACGCGGGAGCGGCAGTAGGCCCCGCGCATGTCGTCCAGCCAGCCCAGGTGCTCCACGTTGCCCAGGCGGCTGAACAGGGCGCCCACGCGGCGGCTGGCCTTGCCGGCCACGAGGAAGCGGGCGTCGGGCATGGCCGCGGCCACGCGGAGGAAGATGGGCAGGCCCTTCACCTTCTGCGGCTTGATGAAGAGACTGCATGTGCGCTCGGCCGGGTCGGCCTCGTAGAGGCTCGGGCTGACGGCGGGGTAGAGCACCTCGGCGGCCAGGCCGACGAAGCGCTCGATCACCTGGCGCATGTAGTGGCTGTTGGCCACGAGAAGGGACGCCTTGCGGAGGGCGGCGGCGTAGTCGTCGAGGCTCTGCTGTATTGCCGGGAGATAGAGTCGGCGGGTCCAGCCGAGACAGCGGGCACAGTCGCGGCGGCATTCGGTGAGCGCGTCGCGGGTGAGGAACTTGTCGGGGCAAAAGGGGTGGTAGGCGCGGAGGAACACGATGGCGGGGATGCCCTCGCGGGCGGCGGCCTCGACGGTGCTGATGAGCAGGTAGCCGTGGGTGAGGATGAGGTCGGTGGGGTGTTCCCGCACGAAGCCGCGCACGATGGGCAGCCAGGCGTCGTTGGCACGGCGTGTGTCGCGGCTGCGGTTCTTGATCCAGCCGCGCGCAGGAAGCGCGCGGGTGTGGACGCGCACGGCGCCATCGTCGTAGGTGCGTGTGGCGTCGTCGGCCTGGAGCACGTGGACGGCGTGGCCACGGGCGGCGAGCTGGCGGGCGATGGCTTGGGCGCTCATCTCGGCGCCGCCGCTGCCGTGGTCGTAGTTGTCGAGGGCGAGCAGAATGTTCATCGCGGTCCCATGGCGGCGAGGGCGCGGTAGATCTCGCCGACGTCTTCGGCCTGGCACGCCAGGTCGAAGTGGCGGAGGGCAAACTGGCGTGCCGTATCGCCCATGTCCCTGCGTCGCTTGGGGTCTGCGGCGATGGCGAGGATGGCGTCGGCCAGGTTTTCTGGCGTGTCGTCGATCACCAGGCCGCGCTCGTGGTCGCCGACGAGCTCGGGCAGCATGCCCCGGCGTGCGGCGATGACGGGCACGCCCATGGCCATGCATTCGCGGACGGCGCGGCACGAGCCGTCGGTGCCCGGCACGAGGTACACCTTGGCGTCCATCGCGGCCACGGTGGCCACGTAGTCGTCGCCGCGGTGGTAGCCGGGCAGAAGGACCACGCCGTCGAGCCCCATGCGCTTCACGGGGTCCACGGCGATGCGCTCCATGTTCGTGCCGCGGCCCACGATGACGGCGCGCAGGTTGGGGAGCTGGCGGCGGGCGAGGTCGATGGCCTGGAGAAACACGTCGTAGCGGCGGTGCGACTGGATGCGGGCGATGATGCCCACCACGAAGGCGTCGCGTGGGATGCCGAGCTGCACGCGGCGCTCGAAACGTGCGGCGGCCCCGATGCGGGTGGGGTCGAAGCGGGCCAGGTCGATGGCGGTGTGGACGAGCCACACGCGGTCGGCGGGGAAGGCGCAGCCCTCGATGACGTGCTGCCGGGCGCGTTCCGACACGACGACGAGGCCATCGGTGTGGTGGCGGAGCAGGCGGGCCTCGGCGCGGCCCTGCGGGCCTTCGCCGGCGAAGCAGGTGCGCACGAGCAGCGGGCGGGTGGCGGAGCGGGCGCGGGCGGCGGCGGCCACGGCGTGTGCGTTGTGCAGGTTGGCGTGCACGAGGTCGAAGCGCTCGGCGTCGAGCCAGGCGGCCAGGCGGCGGGCGTCGAGCAGGTTGGCGAGCAGGCGGCGGTGCTTGCGCAGGCGCAGCCCGGAGCGCGCGGGGATGCCGCGGTCCTCGGCGGCGCGGAGCACGCCGTCGCGGCCGAGGGCGGGCGCCCGTCCCGAGGCGAACGTCACGTCCCAGCCCGTGGCACGGAGGGCGCCCACGAGATTGAGGGTCGGCTCGGCGGGGCCGGTCCAGCGGTAGTTGCTGAACAGATGGAGGAGCTTCATGCGCGCTCGTCCTCGAGGCGACGCTCGCGGTGCCGGATGCGGCGGCGGGTGAATCCCAGCACCTTGGCCGCAAAGGGGGCGCCTGCGAACTCGGGGTCGTGGCCGGCGTAGGCGAGGAGGAAGCGCAGGCGGTCGGTGCGGGTGAGGCCGTGGGCCAGGTCGTTGAGCTGCCCCAGGTTCTTGGCTCGCCGCCGCAGGGTGAGGGGCTTGAGCAGCGAGATGCTCTCGTAGTCGAGGAGGAAGAAGCACCAGCGGCCATCGCGGCGTGCCACCAGCAGGTTCTTGGCCGACCAGTCGTCGTGGTAGATGCCCAGGTCGTGGATGCTGCGGAGCCAGCGGGCCAGCTCGCGGATGAGCGAACGCTTGTCCTGAAGCTGGTCGGGGGGCAGGGCGCCGACGAAACGCTCGGCGAGGAAACTGTTGAGCGGCTGGCCGTCGGCCACGCACTCGGCCACGAGGTAGTGGACGCCGCGGTGCTCGAGCAGGGCGACGAGTTCGGGGCTGGACACGCCGTTGGCGGCCAGGCGCGTGGCGCCGTGCCAGGCGCGCTGAGCTCGGGAGCCGCGGAGGATGTCCTTCAGGTGATCGCTCCAGCCGAGGGGCTTGTACTCCTTGATGCAGAGGCAGTGGCCATGGTGGGTCACGCGGGTGACGGCGGAGCGGCGGTGGTCCTTGAGGGCTGCGGCGCCGCCGTCGTGGAGGGCCTGCCGATGCGCGGCGAGAAGCGACGCGGCGTCCTCGGGAGAGAGGGTGCCGCGCAGCACCCGCGGCAGCGGGCCGGTGGGCAAGCCAGGTTCGATGGGGGAGGGCGCCATAGGGCTCTGGCCAATCACGATTCGGTGAGCTGGTCCACGATGGCCTGGGCCCGATCGGCTTCGGGGCCAGGCGCCGGAGCCGCGGCGGCCAGGCCAGCGCGGCGATACAGGTCCCACAGCTTCGCGTGCTTGAAGAACACGTTGAACGCGGCGATGGTGCACAGGATGAGGCCGTGCTTGCCGTCCAGGAAGCCGTGGCGAAGCACGTACATGCGAGCGAAGCGCCACAGCGGCCGCAGCGTCAGGTTCACCCACGACGCCCTGACGCCCTTCCTGTACAGGTCGTTGGCTGACCAGGTGGTGTAGCGGCCGAACTTCTCGAGCAGGTCGTCAAACGACTTGTAGGTGTGGTGGAGGAAGTAGTCGTGGATGGTGCCCACGCTGCCGTCCACGATCACATCGGCGTGCACGTGGAGGTCTTCGTAGCGGCCTTTGCCGTTGCGCCACAGGCGCACCAGGTAGTCCTTGTGCCAGCCGCAGTGCTTGACGAGGCGGCCGAAGAAATAGGTCATGCGGCGGATGCTGAAGCCGTCATGCTCCGAGCCATTCGCCAGCACGTCCTGGATGCGCGCGCGAAGCTCCGGGGTCACCCGCTCGTCGGCGTCGAGCACCATCACCCAGTCGGTGCCCACCTGGGGGATGGCCCAGTTTTTCTGCGTCGCCGAGTTCACATACTCGTGTTGCACGATGTGGTCGGTGAACTCGCGGGCGATGTCCAGCGTGCGGTCGGTCGAGAACGAGTCGACCACGAAGATGTCGTCGGCCCAGGCCACGCTGGCGAGGCAGTCGCGCAGGTCGTCTTCTTCGTTGTAGGTCGGCACGATGACCGTCAGAGTGGCCGGCAACAGGGGAGGCTCCGCGCAGGGGGACAGGGAACGCCCGCATTATACTGGCCTGTGCCGCACCGAGTCAACGCAGCGTTTCACCTGTCTCCGCAATCGGCAATCGCGAATCTCCAGAGGGTTCACCACAGAGACACGGAGGGCACGGAGAAGAGGAAGAGGAGAAGAGAGAAAGAACTGGTTCGGGACTCGTTTCGTGCGAGACGAAACCCGCCCCGCCTTGCTACGCCGCTTCGCGGGTGATCTTGTAGGGGCAGGTCCCCGTGCCTGCCCTCTGGTCTGGGTGGGCGGTGTGTCCCTACGCCGCGTCTTCGACTGGCAATCGCCCGAGGAAGATCTCACGCAGAGGCAGCAGAGCCAGCAGGCAGGGATGGTCGGACAATCGCCAATCGCCAATGCCCAGGAGGTTCTCACGCAAAGTCGCCAAGACGCCAAGAAGAGAAGACAGGGTCGAGGGTTCCAGACTCCGTGCTGACGGCCGATAGCTGACAGCTACTTCCGCCAATCGCAAATCGGCAATCGCCAATCGCAAATCCCCAGAGGTTCTCACGCAAAGTCGCCAAGACGCAAAGCAGCAAAGACGCGAAGAAGAGAAGACAGGGTCGAGGGTTCCAGACTCCGTGCTGACGGCTGACAGCGGTTCCCTGGCGCCCGCTGCCCTCTGCTTTCATGTGGCACAGCCGCCCTCGGCTGTGAGTCTTCATGTGGCACAGCCGCCCCCGGCTGTGAGTCTTCATGTGGCACAGCCGCCCCCGGCTGTGAGTCTTCATGTGAAGAGTCAGAATTCACAGCCGGGGGTGGCTGTGCCACATGGAAAGAGTTCTTTGTGGGCAAACCCCGCACAGGCTCGCGCCGCCCCCCTGCTCACGGCGCCGGGGCGTTGCACTCCGCGGGAAGAGAAAGCGGCGATGAATCGCCGCACTCCACAGGCTGTCGCATCGCTCGGGCCGCCGTGCCGGGTCATGCCGTGCGTGAGCCTTTGGAGTGCGTGTGCTTCAGCACCGCTTTGTCCGCGCCCGTGGCCTCACGCCGTTGCTTCCTCCACGATCGCGCTCTCCTCCGCCGACAGCCCATACAACTCATACACCAGCCGATCGATCTCCGCGTCCGTCGCCGCGGTCGGGCGCTTGCCCTGATGAGCCGTTGGCTGCCACCGGCCCCGTGGCTCAGCCATCAGGCCCTCAGGAAGTCCTCCACGCCGATCCCTGCCTCGCGGAGGATGGCCCGCAACGTGCCTTCGGCCATGTCGCGGGCGTGATGTGGGAGAGTCACCTTTCGGCCGGTGCCCGCATGACGCCACACCTCGTGGCTACCCGGGCCGTGGCGGTCGAACGCGAAGCCCAAACGCCGCAACCGTCGCGCCACCTCGCGGTACTGGAACCCGCCCAGGCGGCCCATCAGCGGATTCCCACAGCCACGGTCAGCTCGAGCGGGCCTCGGGCAAGCCGCGACAGCGACGGAGGCAGCGGGTCCCCATGGTCGAGGCAGGACTCGACGATCTTGCGGGTCAGCCCCTGCGCGATCTCAGCAGCCTCGCTGATGCTGCGCCCTTCGGCCACCAGGCCGGGCACATCCGCGCTGGTGGCCACGTAGCCGCCGTCCTCCAGCGGCTCCACGTGCAGGCGGATGGTCACTTCGTCCACGGTCACCACTTCCCCGCGTGGGGTTCCAGTTTCGTGCTCGTTGGCGTCCATCCCGTTCTCCTATGGGCCACCGGCTCGACCTCTCATCATTATACACGTTCCGCCAACGGTTCGCACACCATGCCGTGGAACATTCTCAGTCCCGCGTCGCCTCCTCCACGATCGCGATCTCCGCCGCCGACAGCCCGTACAACTCATACACCAGCGGATCAATCTCGGAGTCCGTCGCTCGCGGTGGTGTTCAATAGCCGACCTGACTCATGGCGAACTGACAGAGAAGCTGCTTCAGCACCTCGAAACTCACAGCGCCTGCCTTCTCCCTTACAGCCCCCGTGACCTTGGCCCAAAT
>JADHXT010000023.1 GCA_016782825.1 Candidatus Brocadiia bacterium
GCCAGCCCGCGCCCCGAGCCCCGTTGTGGCCCGCGACGTTTGGCTTGGAACCGCCCGCAGATGGGCAAGTCATAGGCGGACGCCGGCAAGGTCGGAACCGTGGACAGGGAGACTTCCCGCGCCGGGCGAAGCCGGGACGGCCCGAGCGACTGCCGACGTGGCGACACGGCATTGAGCCGGTGCCGCCGGGGATCTCTCCCTCCACACTAGGGTGGCGCGCGCACCAAAAACGCTCTGGCCCGGCCCCCGTCCGAGGCCAGGAACCGCCAGAAGCATATATAGGGGAGTGTGTTACAGAGACGACGCGGCGCGCGAAAAAAAGTTGAATTGACGCTTTGGAGTCGCTTTGCGGACGCTCTGGTCCGAGCCAAGATCATCACGAATGGCACGAATGAGACGAATCGGACGAATGAGAAGAGGGAGGAAGAGCAAGACGCGGGATGGGGACACCCCGCCCACACAGACCGCCAGATGCAGGCGTGGGTCTGTCTTTGTGGGCGGTGTGTCCACACGCCGCGTGGTGCAGGCGCCAAGCGCGGAAGAACACAGCCGAGGGCGGCTGTGCCACACGGAGATTGTGGGCGGGGTCTCTGCGCCCCGCGTCTTCGTCTTCCCCTCTCCCTCCGGGAGAGGTCGGCCGCCGCAGGCGGACGGGTGAGGGTGCCTGCGTTTCGCGCCCACGCCACCCGCAAGGAAAGGCACCCCCACCCCAACCCTCCCCCGACGGGAGAGGGGGCAAGACGAGGATGCGGGATGGGGACATCCCGCCCACACAGACCGCCTGAAGGCGGGACTCCCAACAAGGCCAGAGCACGCACGTTCGGAGTCCCGCGTTCACACGGTCTTTTCTTGCCCCCGCCCCCCGAAACCCGAAACCACGCATCTTCGTGGGCGGGGCGGCCACGCTCGGGCATGACAATGGCCGAGAAGCAGCGCGCTCCTCGGCCATTGTGTGTGGTGCGTTGCGTGCGGGCTACTTGGTGCGCTTGATGATGTGGAAGCCGAAGGGGGTTTCGACGACGCCGATGATCTCATTCACCTTGAGCTTCCACGCGGCGGCCTCGAAGTTCTCGTGCATCTTGCCCTTCTCGAAGGAGCCCAGGTCGCCGCCTTTGGTCTTGCTGGGGCCGTCGGAGTGCTTGGTGGCCAGGGCCGCGAAGTCGGCTCCGTCGGCCTTGGCATCCTTGAGGATCTTCTCGGCCAGCTTCTTGGCCTCGTCCTTGGTGCGGGTGACCTTGGCATCGGCACGCTCGGCGCCCTTGTGGGCGATGAGGATGTGGCTGGCGGAGATTTCCTTGGGCTCGTCGGGCTTCGGGATGTCCTCGATGAGGTCCTTGAGTGGCGCGCGCATCTTCTCGGCCTTCCAGCTCGAGACCTCGTAGGCCCAGCCCTTGTGCTTGGCCGTGAAGTCGGCGGCGCTGTCGGCGGCGGTGAGGAGGGCGTCCTTCTTCTCCAGCTCCTCCTTGGACGCATCCTTGCGGATGAGGCGGGCCTTCTCAATGGCGGCCGGCGCGGGGCCTTGGGCAAGGATGCTCGCGTAGTGCTTGTCGGCCTTCTTGGCGAGGCGGAGGACGTAGGTGATGTGCTTCCCTGGCTTGAGCTGGCACGTGTAGGTGGCGTCCCATTTCACGTCGGCCTTGGCGAGGGGGGTCACCTCGGTGAAGGAGAGCCACGAGAGAGCGTCGAAGGTGGAATCGACGTCGGACTGCTTGGCCTGCTTGCCCTTGGGGATGCCCTGGAGCACGGCCTTGTCGTCCTTGCCGCGTGCGATGGTGTAGGCGCCATCCTTGAGCTGCACCTTCACCTGCTGCACGTCTTCCTTCTTGATGTTGACGATCTCGGTCGCCATGTAGCTCGTGGGCGACGTGGTGAGGTGGACGGTCTTCTCGCTGGCATACACGGTGTCTTCGCCGACGAGGCGCACGTAGTTGCCACCGCCGCGGGCGGCGCTCTTGCCGACGATGAACGCCACGAGTGGCTTGGCCTCGCCTTCGGCCTTGGCGTCGCGGCTGAAGAACTGCACCCGCGTGGCGTCTTCCGCGTCTTCCTTCACGCCGAGCTCGGCATGGTTGGCGGCGTCGGTGGTCACCTTGTCGGCGATGCGGATTTCGAGGCACTTGATGAGCAGCTCGTTGATCTTCTTGGTGTCGGCGGGGTAGTGGCTGCTTTCAGCGACGGTGTAGCCGCGAGCGCCCTGCACGAGGCTCAGGGTCTTGTCCTTTCCCTTGAGGGCTATCTTGCCGACCTTTTCGAGGTCGATGCCCTGGATGAGCAGGGCTCCCTTCTCAAACTCGGTGCGCGGCGTGCGATCGACGCCGTAGAGCACCACCGTGACGACGGCCATCGCCAGGGCGACGACGGCGAGTATCGAGAGCTGTCGGGCGGTGACAGTCATCTAGTCAGCCCTCCGTGCAGCGTAGTGTTTGGCTCGGCCCCAGCGGAAGATGGCCAGGACAATGGCAATGAGCAGGATGATGGATGGAGCGGCCACCATGTTCCACGTTTGGAGGCTGGCGCCGAGTGCTTCGACCTTCTCGCGGCGGGCGGCCTGGAGCTTGCGGAGTTCCTGGTTGGCCTTGCGGATTTCGGTTTCGAGCTTGCGTCGCTTCTCGAGCGCCGCGCTCTGGATCAGCTTGATGTTCTCCTTGGTGGCGGCGCCGCCAAGCTGCTCGAGTTCCTTCTCGAACTTGCCGATCTTGTCCTTCAGCGCCTTGATCTCGACGGCGGTGGCCTTGTCGGCCTCCTGCTCGATCTCGTCCACGCGGTCGAAGGGCCGGCTGTAGCGGCCGCGGGTGCGGACCCCGATCAGCTCCTTGGAGCCCGCCAGGTAGTCGATCATGTTGAGGAGCAGCGGGGCATTGTCGCCCGCCTGGGCCATGCCGAAGAAGGTGCGCTGGTAGGCCAGCATGTCCGTGATGACGTCCACGTCGGCCACCACCATGACCATGGCGCCCTCGGCGGCCTCGGTGATGGGCTTGACGCGCGGCTTCTTGGCTTCCTCCTTGGGCTTCTCCTTGCTTGCCTCGGCCGGCTTCTTGGCCACCGGCGTCTTGGCTGCGGGGGCCTTCGGGGCGGGGGCCTTGGGCGGAGCCTTCGGGGCAACCGCCTTCGTGGCGGGAGCCTTGGGCACGACGGCCTTCTTGGCGGGCGCCGCGGCCTCGAGGGCGGCCTTGGGTGGTGCGACGGCGCCCTTCGGCGCGGCTTTGCCCTTGGCCGCCTTCTCGCCCTCAGGACCCGTGGGAGGCCCATCGCCGCCCTTGTCGTCGGCAGGGACCTCGATGCCGTCGGGGAAGTTGGTCTTGAACTTGCCCGTGATCAGGCAGCCCAGCATGACGGGCTCTGCCCCGTCGCCCACCTGGTCGCGAATCTTGTCGGGGTCGGGGAAGCGGAGGTCGAAGGGCGACGACGGCTTCCACGTATTGCCCGCCTTGCTCGTTTCGAGCAGCATCGTCACCTCGGTGCCCGCGCCGTCCACCTTGCTGAGCGCGCCCGCGAAGAGCATGCGCAGCGAGTGGAGGTCGGCGGTGACGACCACGTCGGTACTCACGTTGGCGTCGCCGAGCCGCAGGTAGGCGGGGAACTTGCTGGGCCGCCGCGAGCGGTCCATCTGCGTGGTGACGGCCAGCGTGCGGTCGACGGCCACCGTGTCGGGGGCCATCTTCACGCCCCAGGCCTCGAGCAGGCTGTTGAGGTCCGACGAGCTCTTCTGCTGCATGGCCTGGAACTGGTTGCGCATGGGCGTCTGCGGGCGGTCGGCGAGGCAGTGGGGGTCGACGAAGACGATGAGCTTGCCGCCCTTCATCACAAACTGGTCGATGGCGAAGCGTGTCTTCTCGTCCAGGTCCTTCGGGTGCACGACCAGGAGGAAGTCGATGTCCTCGGGGATGGCCGTGTCCTTGGCCTCGAGCTTGACGGGGGCCACCTCGTAGTGCTGCCTCAGTTGCTCCACGATGGCCCAGGGCGGCTCGGGGCTGCGGCCCTGCATCTGGAGCATCTGCCGCATGTAGGGCGACATGTCGGTGCCGAGGATGGGCACGTTGGCCAGCACGCCCACTTTCTTCTTCTCGCGCTGCATGAGCGCGCCGATGATCTTCGACACGTCGTACTCGACGAACTCCTGGCGGTCGGGCTCGAAGAACTCGATCACCTGGTCTTTGCCCAGCTCGGTGGTGGCCACCATGCCGAAGAAGAAGGCTTCGCTCTCGGAGAGCTGGAAGCGGCGGACGCCGTACTGAATGGCCTGTTCTTCCTGGTCGCTGAAGGGCCGCGGGTCGACCACCTCGAGGGTGAGCTTGCCGTTGCCTCGGGCCACATATTCGTCGAGCAGGTCGCGCACGTAGAGGAAATAGTTGTTCCAGAAGCGAATCTGCTCGGGGCCCTTGCGGGCAGCCACGCGGGAGTAGTAGAGCTTGAGCGTGATGGGCTGGTTGACCTTGGCCAGCAGGCTCTTGGTGCCGTCGGAGAGGGTGTAGAGCTTGTGCTCGGTGAGATCGGCGATGCGGCCGCGTCCCACCAGCGCGCTCGCGATGAAGATGCTGCACAGCGTGATGACGCCGATGAGGAGCACGGCCAGTGCGGAACGGAGGGTCGGATTCATCATGCACCCTTCCTTTCTTCCAGGAGCACGATGGTGGCCCAGAGCCATCCAGAGGAAAGCAGGAGGAAGAAGGCCAGATCGCGAAGCTGAAGCCGGCCGAGCTGGATGGACTCGAAGCGCGTCTGGAAGGAGATGAGCTCGAGCATGTTCGCGAGGCGGCTGGAGATGTGGGTGGCCACAAACTCCATCGCCTGGGGGCTGTCGGCGTAGAGGAACGCGCCGCAGGCCACCACGGAAAGGATGAATGCAATCACCTGGTTGCGGCTGAGGGCCGAGAAAAAGCTGCCGATGGCCAGGTAGGCGCCGGCCATCAGCACGCTGCCCAGGTAGCCCGTGGCGATGGGGCCGGGGTCCGCTTTGCCGAGGTACGACACCGTGAGGACCATGGGAAACGTGAGGGCCAGGGCGATGACGAGCACCGACCAGGCGGCGAAAAACTTCGCCAGCACCGCCTGCCCCGTGGTGACGGGCAGTGTGAAGAGGAACTCGATGGAGTTGCTGCGCCGTTCCTCGGCCCACAGCCGCATCGAGATGGCCGGCACCAGGAAAAGGAACAGCAGCGGCATGTTGCTGAAGAAGAGCCGCATCGAGGCCTCACGGCTCTCGAAAAAGCCCTTCGAGAAGGTGAGAAAGCTGCTGAAGAAGAGGAAGATCACCAGGAACACGTAGGCGATGGGCGTGGCGAAGTAGCTCTTGACCTCGCGCTTGAAGATGCTGGTGCAGGCGCTCATGCGGCACCCCCTTTCGCCGCCTTGCCGCGCGTGGTGAGCTTGCGGAACACCTCGTCGAGGGTGCCGCCCTCTTTCTCACGCACGGCGCTCGGCGTGGTGTCGGTGAGCACGCGGCCGCGGGCAATGATGATGATGCGATTGCACACGGCCTCCACCTCCTCGAGGATGTGGGTGGAGATGATGATGCACTTCTCGCTGGCGAGTTCCTTGATGAGGTTTCGCACTTCGTGCTTCTGGTTGGGGTCGAGTCCGTCGGTAGGCTCGTCCAGGATGAGCACCTTGGGGTCGTGCACCAGTGCCTGTGCGAGGCCGAGGCGGCGGCGGTAGCCCTTGGACAGCGTGCCGATGGGCTGGTGCATCACGGAGTCCAGCGCACACGTTTGGGTTACCTTGTCGATGGCGTCGCGGCGCCGCGCGCCGCCGATGCCGCGCGCTTCACACACGAAGCGCAGAAACGCCTCGGGCACCATTTCCTCGTAGGCGGGCGCGTTCTCGGGCAGGTAGCCGATGGCCCGGCGGACGGCCACGGGGTCCCGCACGATGTCGTGCCCGTCCACCGTGGCGGCGCCACCATCGGGCGGCAGGAAACAGCTCAGCATCTTCATCGTGGTGGACTTGCCGGCGCCGTTGGGGCCGAGGAACCCCAGCACGTCGCCCAGTGCCACCTCGAAGGAGACGCCGTCCACCGCCACGATCGGCCCGAAGGCCTTGCGTAGCTCTTGAACCTGGATCATGCACGGTCTCCTCACATGTGAGGCCCAACGTTTATCCTGGAGCGGGCAATCACGACCTGTCGGCCGAAGGCCGCGAGCAGCATTCCTGACAATCACGAGCCGCACGGACGTTGCCCATACAGCCAGCGTCGCTATTCCAGTTTCTCGTCTTCCCGCTATTATACCTTCTGCCCCACGGCAGTCAAGGCCGGCTGAGGGGCGACACATGGTGGCGAACGGAATCCGAGCGGCCATTATGGCGCGAGCCGGGCCGTCAGCCGCTCGAGCGCGTCGGCCGCGGCCAGCGGCTTGCCATCGGCGAAGATGCGCAGCCCCTTTCCCTTGCCGTAGCGCTCCCCCGTGCGGTCGTACAGGATGGTGAGCAGCTGGCCGTGGTACTTCACGCGGTCGAGGCAGAAGTAGTCCCACGTGCCGTCGGGGACAAGGGGGTTCACCTCCACCACGTCGTCGGCGCGCGGACGGAGGCCGACGAGGCCGGTGATCACCAGGTCGCAGTAGCCGGAGTGGTTGTAGTAGATGCTGCGCGGCTTGTCCACGATCCACTGGCCCGTGTCGCCGTCCAGGTTCTCCGCGATCCACGGCTTGCCGTCCTTGTACTGCGATCGGGCGTAGCTGCGGAGCACGGCGAAGTAGTCCTTCTTCGCGAGCGCGTCCTGCGTGTAGTCGTTCAGCAGGTTGGCCAGGGCCACGAGGGTCTGGGTGGTGGCGAAGGGCCACGACGGGCCGTTCCATTGGCAGTCGTGGCCATGCTTGTAGCGGAAGCGCGGGTGGCGGCGCTCGGCGGTGAGGGGGCCGAAGGGCGCGTGGAAGCCCTGCGGGGCCACGAGCTGCTTCCAGGCAGCGCTGTGCTCCGGGCCGGGCAGGTGGAAGTACCACGGCACGTAGCCGTGCAGTTCGCGCACGTCGGCCAGGGGCTTGCCTTCGCCGCGCGGGCGCACCTTGAAGAACTCTGCCTCGGCATCCCACAGATTGTCGATGGCGAGCTTGCGGATGCGGGCGGCCTCGGCGACGAACTGCTTCGCCACGTCGGACTTGCCGGCCAGCGCGGCGATCTTCGCGATGGCCACGGCGTCGCCGTACATATAGGAGTTGATGGTGGCGCGGTAGCCGCTGCCGCCGATGCTCACCTCCATGCCGTCGCGGTCGTCGATCTGCCAGAAGAGGCCGTTGGGGTCGCGGCGCTCCTTCTCCCACTCGCGGAAGTTCGCGATGAGGTCGGGCAGCAGGTCGGCCAAGAGCGCCGGGTCGGGCACCACGAGGTGACGGTGCCACACGGAATCGGCGATCCAGAAGCTGTAGCTGCGTGGCGAGCCGCCCTTGCGGAGCCAGAACACCGCGTAGTCGTCCAGGTACCGCGGGTCGTGCAGCCAGCGGCCCTCGCGGAAGTGGTGGCCAGCGGGGCAACTGATGGTGTTGTGCTTGCCCGCCCACGGCACGGGCGGGAGGAACTCGGTGACGACCCAGCCGTCCAGCGTGTGCTTGATGTGGCGGCGGAAGACTCCCCAGCGGAAGTAGTAGACCTCCTCAATGGCCTTGTCGGGGCACTCGAAGAACGGGATGTTCTGCTCGAACCACGCGGCGAGGTCGGGTTTTTGTTTCTTCGTCTTCTCGGCGGGCCTGAGCACGTCCACGGGTGTCCACTCCTTACCGTCGTGCGCGAGCAGCCGCCACGATTCGGGCAGGCGGCAGTTGCCCCCGCCGCTGTCGTCGAACCAGTAGATCTCCACGGCGCGCACGGTGACGGGCTTCGCGAAGGCGTAGTCGATCCACTCGGTGGTGCCGCGATGGGGGTACCAGTGCACGTGGCCGAAGCGGCGGTCCATGCGGCTGGTTGGCTGGCCCCATTTCGTGAGCGAGGCCGGGTCGCTCTTCCACTTCGAGAGATACGACGTGGCCGGCGCGGCCTGGCCTTCCAGATAGACGGGCTTGCCATCCCGCACGTCCGCCACGCGCCACTTGAGCACGCCAGCCGCCCAGCCCTTCTGCTGATTCACTTCGAGGCGCAGCCGTTGGGTGGTGATCGGCAGGACGGTACGCTTCGTCACGAAGTCAATGGCCCTCGGCAGCTCGATGCGGTCGAGGCCATAGCGGCGGATGAATGCCGCTCGGTCGAGCACATCGGTGCCGGCCTCGGACGGGAGCGAGGCCGCGAGCACGAGGAGCCCGAGGTATGCCTGTCGTCTCATTGGGCGAGCTGTCCTATGGTGTGAGTGGCGCGGCGTCGCCGGGCAGGTCGCCGATGGCAAACTGGATGCCGGCGAGCAGGTGGCGGAGGAAGTGCGGATTCCAGTGGGTCTCCACCTTGTGGCCCAGCACCGTGTAGAACACGCGACCCATGCCGTAGGGACGCACCCAACTCACCGCATAGTCCTTGTCGGGTCGCTTGCCGGGGTCCGGCATCTGGGCCAGGTCGAAGCTCAGGAGCACGCGGAGGTTCTTGCGGGTGTGGGGCCCGCGGAAGAAGTAGATCTCCTCGTGGATGCGGAAAGGCTCATCGCCGAAGCAGGCAGTCGCGGGGTGTGTGGCGTCGTCGCGCTTGAGCACCACGTCGCCCACCATGTGGGCGCCGTAGTAGCCGCCCATCATCTCGCCGTAAGCCGCCCAGTTCTGGAAGGCGGCGGTAGCGGCGTGGGTGCCCACGATGCCCTTGCCGCCCTTCACGTAGTCGAGGATGCTCTGCTTGACGGCGGCGTCGAACTTCCGAGCCGCGTCCTTCTGCTCGGCGTTCAGTCGGCCGAAATCGTCGGGCAGGAAGGGGTCGCGCTCGTGGATGTTGTTCATCACGAGCGCATCGAAGCGAGGCAGGCGGTCGCCGAGAAGGAGCCGCGGGTCGTCGCTCACCACGGCCTCGAAGGCGCCCGTCTTGCGGCCGAGGATGGCGATGGCCTGCTCGGCGGTCACGTTGGGCAGGTGCGTCCACGGGTGTCCCCACACCAGCACCTTGCGCTTCTCTGCTGGCGCGGCGGGAGCCTTGGCCGGCGCAGCGGCCTCGATCTTCTTGAGTTCGGCCGCGGTAGGCTCGTGGACGTTGCCGCCTTTGGCCTCCATCTTGACCGCACGGACGTCGGGTGGGGTGGGACCGGGGTGCCACTTCTTCGGCCGGTCGGCCCGCGGGGCCGTCGGCGCCTCCAGGTCGCCGGCGGCGAACTGAATGCCGTCGAGATAGAACTGAAGCACTGTAGGATTCCAGAAGATCTCCGTGCGGTGGCCGAGGGCGGTGTAGAACACCCGCCCCTCGCCGTAGGCGCGCACCCAGGCGAGGCCGAAGTCGTAGTCCTCGCGGTGGATCCACTTCACGCCCAGGTTGGTCGCCCGCGTGTCGATGGAGAGCAGCACGCGGAGCTTGTCGCGGGACCACGGATCGGTGAACTGGAAGATCTCGTCGGCGAGGCGGAAGCTCTTCCTGCGGCCGAAGGCGGCGAGAAGCGGGTGGTCGGGCTCCTCCACGTCGATGGCCACCTCCTCGTTCCACGGGTGGCCCCAGTAGCTGGCGCCGAGCATCCCGCGGAATTCGGGCCAGTGGCGGTTCGCGCCCATGGCGAAGTGGAAGGCCATGACGCCGTGGCCGCCTTTCACCCAGTCGAGCAGGCTCTGGCGGAGGAGCTTCTCGACGGCCGCTTTGTCGCCGTGCTTGCCGAGGGTCTTTATCGCCTCGTCGCTGGGCGTGATCCAGTGGCCCGAGGCATTGCAGAAGACCACGGCGTCGAACTGCCTGAGGTTCTCCGGCAGGTAGGCGTTCACGTCCTGGCTCACGACGGGTGTGAAGGCGCCGCTCTTCTCGCCGAGGGCCTTCATCGCGTGGACGGCGTAGGGGATGTTGTAGCCCTTGTGGGGGTCCTTGGGCATGAGGTGCTCGGGCGTCACCCACAGAAGCACCTTGCGCGGCTGCCTGGGCGCCACCCGCGGCTTCGCGGGCGCGGCGTCCTCGATCTGCTTCGCGCGGTGCGCGGGGATGGGTTGCACGGCCAACGCCGAACTTGCAGTGAGCGCGAGCACGCGCAGGGCGCAGGGCATGATCATGGATGGCCTCCTCGGTTACAGGCTCCAGCCTTCGCGATAGTCGCGGCGCAGTGCCTGATCGGCCTCGGGGTGATTGACGATCTTGCAGGCGAGAGGGTCGTATTCGAGCACGCCGTCGAACAGGGTGGCCACGTTGCCGAGCATGTTGAACTCGTTGAGTGGATCGGCATACTCGAAGTTGGCCCACGCAGGCTTGCCGCCGCGACAGGCATCGAGCCAATCGCGCTCGTGGCCGCGGGAGCGCTCGACCTTCTCGGGTGCCTTCTGGTTCACAGCCTTGAACTTGTCTTCGGGCAGCAGCTTGCAGGTGGTGTTGTGGCCGTTGGTGTAGAGCATGCCTTCGGTGCCGATGATGAGGCAGCCGGCCCAGTCGCTCCAGTCCTTCGGGCCCCAGTTGAGGTCGCGGCCGAGCTTCTTCTTCAGTTCGTCCTTCACGCCAGGGCGGCTGGAGCCGTTGTGCCAGTGGAAGGTGATCGGGGGCAGCGTGCCGCGCGCCGGGATGTGCCACCGCACGTATTCCCAGCGCGGGTGGGAGAGGCGGTTGATGGCCTGCTGCTTGGCCTCGACGCGAAGGCGCGGCTTGGTGGCGGGGTCGGCAGCCCAGAGTTCGTGCACCTTGAGCGACATGAAGGCAACGTTTTGCGTGTGCGACGCCCAGTTGCCGAGCTGGCCTGTGCCGAAGTCGCGCCAGCCGTGCCAGTTCATCCACTTGGGGTGGAAGGGGCGGAAGGCGGCGGGGCCGAGCCAGAGGTCCCACTTCAGATAGAAGGGGATCTTGGCTTCGCCTTTCGGCGCTTCGGTCCAGCCGCGGCCGCCGCCATCGTTCCAGGTGTGCACTTCCCTGATGGTGCCGAGGGTGCCGCCGCGGATAAGTTCCAGGGAACGGCGGAAGCCGTGGCTCGCCGTGCCCTGGTTGCCCATGGAGGTGGCCACCTTTGTCTTGCGCGCGGTGTCGCGGAGCGCGCGCGATTCGCCGACGGTGAGGGTGAGCGGCTTCTCGCAGTACACGTGCTTGCCGTGCTTCATCGCGGCGGCGGAGATGACGGCGTGTGTGTTGTCGGGCGTGGCCACCACCACCGCGTCGATGGGCTTGTCCATTTTGTCGAGCATCACCCGGAAGTCGCAGAACTTCGGTAGCGTGGGGAACATGCGATGGGCGACGGTGGCCTTCTGGTCGTTCACATCGCAGAGCGCCACGACGTTCTCCATCTTGGGCATGGTCTTCACAAACCAGTCGCCCCGTCCGCCGAGGCCCACGAGCGCCACGCCGAGCTTCTCGTTGGCCGCGTAGCTGCGCGCCGAGAGGCCGCTGGCCAGGAGCGTGAGCGCCCCGCCGCGGGTTGCTGCGCATTGGATGAACTCGCGTCGCGTCTCCCGTGCGTGCATGGCCGTGCACTCCTGATGGGTACTATGGCTGCCCAGTACCGCTATCTTGCGGGCGATTCGCTCGGATGTCAATCGCTCTCATCAGCCACCCGCGCCGGCCAGTGCGAGGCCCGCGACGATCAACGCCGAGCCCACCACCCGCATGCGGCCGTGGCGCTCCTTAAGGAACAGCGCGCCGAGCACGACGCTGAACACGATGCCGGCGTTGCGCGCCGGCCCCACGTAGGCCACCCGCTCCTGGCCGAGTGCGAACAGCACGAGCAGGTACGACAGCAGCCCGAGCGGGCCGGCGATGAGGACCGCGAGCCGGTTGGCGCGCCACTCGGCCCGCACGAGAGGCCACTGGCGGCGGACGGCGAGGTACACGCTGACCGTCGCCAGGTCGGCCGCGTAGAGCAGGCAGATGTACAGGAAGGGGTTGGCGCCCTCTATCCCCTGCTTGTCGAGCACGTGGTAGAGCGCGATGGCGAGCCCCGCAAACAGCGCGGCCTGGGAACTCCGCAGCGCGAGAGCGCGCACGGGCCGCAGCAAGTCGCGCCGCGACAGCGACGGCAGGAAGACCACATACACCCCCAGCAGGACGAGTGCCACGCCGCACTTCCCCCACACGCTGAGTTCCTCGCCCAGCAGGCCCACGCCGAGCAGCACGATGAGCACCTGCGCCGAGCCGCGGGAGAGCGGGTAGACCACCGACAGGTCGCCGTCCCGGTAGGCCCACGACATGGCCAGCAGATTCGCCGCCTGGAAGATGCCGCTCACGATGCCGATGCCCACACTGGCCAGCGCCAGCGTGCCGTAGGAGCCCGTGGTGAGCGCCGCCGCGGGAGCGAAAACCACGAGCGGCACGAGCAGATACCACCACACGAATGCCACGCGGTCGTTGGCCTTCTTGAGCAGCAGGTTCCAGATGGCGTGGAGCAGTGCCGAGGCGACGACGAGGGCGAGGGCGGTGACGTTCACGGTCGGGTGTCCCCGGACTTCGGACTTGGCGTGCCTGCGAGTGTACGGGGTGCAGGGCGAGGCGTCAAACCGCACACGGGCGGGGCCGCTTGACCTCGCGGCGTTGCCTCTGTAGGATGAGGCATGTACCTACCATCAGAGGAGTTGCCCCTCGTGACAAGACCCCTATCCCACCTCTGTATCCTCGCGCTGTCGTTGGCCTTCGCCGTGGTGGCCACGCATGGCTCGGCCGGCGCGAAGCCCAAGGCCAAGCCGAAGGCCCAACCGAAGGCCCCCGCCAAGCCAAAGCCCCCGGCCAAGCCGGCGCCCTACCGCCCCGGTCCGTTGCTGACGCGCTTTCTCGATGGGCCGATGAAGGGCGTGGACGAGATCATATTCGCGGTGCGCGTGCCCGGCCGCGACCACTGGTATGTGACCTTCGGCAACTACTCGGACCACTCGGAGTACAGCAAGAGCCGAGGCTTCAAGTTCCAGGACGGCGTGTACTGGGGCTACGCCGAGGGCGGACGGCTCTGCCGGATGAACCTGCGCACGGGCAAGCTCACGAGGCTGCTCGACGACCCCAAGGGCGGCGTGCGCGACCCGCAGATGCACTACAGCGGCAAGAAGATCCTCGTCTCCTACCGCCGCGGCGGCGAGCACCCCTTCCACCTCTATGAGATCAACATCGACGGCAGCGGCCTGCGGCAGCTCACCGACGGCCCCGACGACGACATCGAGCCCGCCTACTGCCCCGACGGCAGCATCGTCTTCTGCTCGTCGCGGTGCAGGCGCTACGTGAACTGCTGGTACACCCGCGTGGCCACACTCTACCGCTGCGACGGCGACGGCGGCAACATCCGCATGCTCTCCAGCAACAACGACCACGACAACACCCCGTGGGTGCTGCCCGACGGCCGCATCCTCTACATGCGCTGGGAATACGTCGACCGCAGCCAGGTGCACTACCACCATCTGTGGACCATGAACCCCGACGGCACGAACCAGATGGTGTACTTCGGCAATTCCTTCGGCGGCATCGCCATGCTCGATGCCAAGCCGATCCCCGCCACGAACAAAGTGGTCGTGTCGTACTCACCCGGCCACGGCCGTTCGGAGCACTTTGGCCCCGTGACCATCGTGGACCCGACCATCGGCCCCGACGTCCAGGCCTCGGCCAAACGCATCAGCCGCGAGAGCGACTGGAAGGACCCCTACGCCTTCAGCGAAGACTGCTTTCTGGTGGCCAACCGCAAGGGCATCTTTGTGATGGACGGCAAGGGGAAGAGCGAGCTGGTGCATGCGCTGCCCGCCAACGAGCGGCACCTGCAATGCCACGAGCCGCGCCCCCTGCGACCGCGAGCCCACGAGCGAGTGATCCCCGACCGCACCAACCTGGCGAAGCCCACCGGCCGCCTCGTGCTGGCCGACATCTACCACGGTCGCAAGATGGCCAGCGTCAAACGCGGCAGCATCAAGAAGCTGCTCGTCCTCCAGCAGGTGCCCAAGCCGGTCAACCACTCGGGCGGCATGCAGCCTCTCACCATCGGCGGCTCCTTCACGCTCGCCCAGATACTCGGCACGGTGCCCGTCGAGCCCGACGGCTCGGCCTACTTCGACGTGCCCGCCCTCAAGTCGGTGTTCTTCGTCGCACTCGACGCGAACGACCGGGCCGTCAAGCGGATGCACAGCTTCGCCGCGCTCCAGCCCGGCGAAACGACCAGTTGCGTGGGCTGTCACGAGCAGCGCACCGAGACGCCCCGGCACAGCCTCCTCGCCGCGCTCGACGCCGTCAAGCGTCCCCCCTCGCTACCGAAGAAGCCCCGCTTCGTGCCCGATGTGATCGACTTCCCCCGCGACATCCAGCCCATCCTCGACCGCCACTGCGTGACGTGCCACAACCCCGACAAGTACACTGCCAAGGTGGACCTCACCGGCGACAAGACCCCCATGTACACCATGAGCTACTGGGCCATGCAGCTTCCCGGCCTCGTCGCCGACAACCGCAACCGCCCCCAGAGCAACTACGACCCCTACGTCATCGGCAGCGGCGCCGCCCGCCTGATGAAGAAGATCGACGGCAGCCACCACAAGGTGAAGGTGACGGAGCGCGAGCACACCCTCATCCGCCTGTGGATCGACACCAGCGCCTGCTACCCCGGCACCTATGCTTCGCTCGGATGTGGTTCCTATCCCGTGGGCCTCGGGGGCAAGACCGGCGCGGAGATCAGGAAGCGTTGCGGGCAGTGCCACACCCGCGACCACGTCGACGGCCGCACGCGCAAGAAGACCAAGGTCGTGGTGTTCCCCAAGCAACGCGGAAGCATGGGGACGGTCTATAATCTCTCCCGGCCCGAGAAGTCGCGCCTGCTCACCGCCATGCTGGCCAAGGAAGCAGGGGGCCTGTCCCTGAAGGGCAAGGTGGTGTTCAAGACCCGCAACGATCCGCTCTACCTCGCCATCCTGGCGCAGTTGCGCAAGGCGCACAACCAGCTCGTGGCCGGCAAGCGCTTCGACATGCCTGGGTTCCGCCCCAACCCGCACTACATCCGCGAGATGCAGCGCTACGGCATCCTGCCCCATGACCTCAAGCCCAACGTGCCCGTGGACCCCTACGCCACCGACCGCGCCTACTGGGCATCGTTCGACTACCAGCCGGCCGTTGCGGTGAAGTAGGTAGGCTTGCGGAAGGAGTGGCCGGCGTTACACGGAGCAGGCCGTTTCCACCATTGCACGCTGGTTCTCCAGCGTGGCGTCGGGCGTGGTGCCCGTGCCGGTGGAGAGCAGCAGCCGGTGGCCTGCCGCCTGCTCCAGCACCTGCCGCGTGGCCGCGCGCACGGCGTCGGGCGTGCCGTGGCGCATGACGCCGTGCGGGTCGAGTCCCCCGAAGAGCACGATGCGGTCGCCCACCTTGGTCAGAAGCTCGCCGAGGGGGTGCACGTCGCTGCCGAAGTGCCACACGTCGGCCCCGAAGTCGAGCACCATGTCCACGTGGTCGTCCGAGTGACGCCCCTCGTTGTGGTAGATGCGCACGGCGTCGGGGAAGGCTCCGAAGACCGCCTGTTCGTGGGGCAACACAAACTCGCGCAACTGGTCGGGCGTCACCTGGCTGCACACGTGGTCGGCCACGCAGACCACCTCGGCTCCGCCCACGTTGGCGTCCTGCACGCGCAGCCACTCGATGAGAAGCTCGGTGACCATCCCCATCAGCTTGTGCAGGCGCTCGGGGGCGTCGTACATGGCGAGGTAGAAGCGCTCGTAGCCCATCAGCAGGCCGGCCACCTCGGCCGGGCCCATGCACATGGCCCATCGCTCCATCTCGATGCCTTTGGCCTGGAGCTTGCGCCGCATGGTCTCGCGCTGGGTGAGCTGAAGCGGCATCAGGCCGTCCTCGCCCGGACGGGGCGGGCGCAGGTGGTCGATGTCGCTGGGGTCGTGGATCACTTCGGCGATGTAGGGCGCGCCGTCGCGGAACCACTGGAGGCGGCCGCCGAAGGCCGACACCTCGACGATCACGCCCAGGTCGGGGAACGCGCCGGGCAGGATGAGGGCGTCGGGCAGCAGTGCCATCAGCTTGAGCTGGATGGCCAGTTTCTCATCCACGTCGAAGTAGTAGCGGAAGAAGTCCGGCACGCCGCCCACGGCGCCGGCGTGGCAGGGAAAAAAGTCCCAGATGACCGGCAGCACGCGCGGCTCGGCCGGGTTCCGCACGAGAGAGATCAGATCCTGGTAGGTGGGCATGGTGTGGCTCGCTGGTTTGCTCAGGGCGGGCCGCGCGTGCTCCAGCGCGGTACACACTTGGCGCGGAACCAGTGTAGCTGCGACGCGGACAGGTGTCCAACTGCATCGGCTCTCACTCATGGTGCAGGCATTCCACCGGCCAGTGTGTATAATGGTGGGCACGCACCCGCACTCCAGGAATGAGGAATCCATGAAACGGGGCATCTTCATCCTCCACGCCGAGGCATTCGAGACCATCTACGGCGGCGAGCATCGCCAGGCGATCGCCGAGCTGGTGGACATCGCCGGCCCGCCGGTCACGGCCGATGCCGTACTGACCGACCCGGCTGTGCTCCGCGACGTGGAGCTGGTCTTCTCGGGCTGGGGCGCGCCGCAGATGGACGCGGCTTTCCTCGCGGCGGCGCCGGAGCTCGAAGCGGTGTTCTACGGCGCCGGCTCGGTGCGCGGCTTCGTGACGGACGCCTTGTGGGAGCGCGGCGTGGTGGTCACCAGCGGCTGGGCGATGAACGCCGTGCCCGTGGCGGAGTTCGCCCTGTCCCAGATTCTGTTCTCCCTCAAACGCGGGTGGGCACACGCCATGTCCATCGCGCGCCGCGGACGCGACGGGCGCCAGCGCATGCCGGTTCCTGGGGCCTATCACACGCGGGTGGGCATCATCTCGCTGGGCGCCATCGGGCGGCTGGTGTGCAAGCTGCTCCGCCCGTTCGATGTGGACGTGCTGGCCTGCGATCCCTACGTGGACGACGCCGTGTTCGACCAGCTCGGCGTGCGGCGCGCGAGCCTGGAGGAGATTTTCGCGCGGTGCCACGTGGTGAGCCTCCACGCGCCCAACCTGCCGTCCACACGGGGGATGATCGCGGGCGGCCACTTCACCTCGATGCCGAAGGACGCGACGTTCATCAACACGGCGCGCGGCGACATCATTCGCGAGGAGGAGCTGGTGGCGGTGCTTCGCCAGCGGCCCGACTTGTGGGCCGTGCTCGACGTGCTGGCGGACGGCGATCGCGGCGCCGACCCCGCCATCTACGACTTGCCGAACGTAGTGCTCACGCCGCACATCGCGGGGGCACTGGACGGCGAGCGCCGCCGGATGGGCGCGGCCATGGTAGCCGAGCTGCGCCGCTACCTGGCTGGCCAGCCGCTCCAGTGGCAGATCACCCGCGAGCTCCTGGCGCACATGGCCTGAGAGCCGATGCGGCGAAGCGCGGTCAGGTCTACATTCTTCATTTTATCGTCTGGTTTTGGCGCCGACGCCTAAGCCGCGCGATCTGCCCTCCGCTTACTCCAGCGCGCCCCGCGGCGCCTTCCCGCTTGACAGGCCGATGTAGGCCCCCTACACTTCTTTGGCAGTCGAGTACCGTCCCACTGCAAGGAGGAAAGAGCGCGGTGTCCCCGGGGGGCTTCGAGCCAGGACTCTCCGTGGGCGCGCCGCGCGTGGCGCCACGCCCCTGTCCGAAACCATGATCAAACCACGAGCAATTCGCTGGCAGGCCGCCGTCGTGCTGGCGAGTGTGGCTGCCTCGGTTCTTGCGGCGCATCTGCTCCGCCATTCAGCGGGGTATCATGAACGCGCCGGGGACGGCACGTCGAAAGCCACCGTGTGCCGCGCCGTGGTGCGCGGCCCGTCCGACGCGGGAGGGGACGGGGGCAAGACGTCGTTCGCCATTCTCTCGGGTCCCTGCCGGGGGAAGGATGTGCGCCGCGCCCGTGCGGGGGCATGCGGCGAGGTCGAGCGCGATGGCGGTGCCGTGGGGGAGCGGTACGTCGTTGCCGTGGAGCGCAGCAGGGGCGAGTGGGTGGTGGGCCGCGTCGTCCGCGAGCGGGATGGCGCCCTGCTGGGCCTCGCGGCAGCGCTCGTGGCTCTGCTGGCCATCACGACAGGGCGGAGGGGCCTTGCCACGGTCGGCTCCGTGGCGTGGGCGTGGGCGCTGCTGGTGGGGCTGCTGCTGCCGGCGGTTCTCGCGGGCGCGCGCGCGGGCATGCTGTGCGTCGCCGTGGCGCCGGCCATCGCGGCGCCCACGCTCCTGGCGATCGGCGGGGTGAATCGAAAAACGGCCTCGGCCATTGCAGGAACGCTGTGCGGTATGCTGGCCGGCGGGCTCGTCGCCGCCGGCTTCGTGGACGCCATGGCGCTCACGGGCCTCGAGATCGAATTCGGGCCGCACGCCCATCTCGACAACGCGTTGTGGTTCGCTCGGCCCCTGCACCACGTTCGCTTCGCCAGCCTGCTGATGGCCGGCCTGCTGCTGGCGGGCCTGGGCGCCGTGATGGATGTCTCGATGGCGGTGGCCTCCACCGTTGCCCAAGTGCATCGGGCGGCGCC
>JADHXT010000024.1 GCA_016782825.1 Candidatus Brocadiia bacterium
AAAAGGGCTCGAACCATCATTCTTCGCGACCGCTCGTGCAGACGGGTCATCGACAGTCCCAGATCCTGCAACCGTTAGGCCAGCGACTCAAGCCGCGCACGAGAACACGGACCCGACGACACACGTCGCAGGAGGACTTGACACCTGCCGCGTGGCGGGGTATCCCTATCCCTGGTGCTGCGCAATTCGCCCCCACCCGTCGCGCTTCTTGAGTGACGTTCACGAGCGAGAGAGGAGACTGAGGATGACGCAGTTGGCGGAGCGAACCACTGGCCCATTCGCCGCGCATTCGCATGGCGCCGAGAAGGGCGCCAACGGCTTCTTCAGATCTCTGGCGGCAGCAATCCTGCTGGCCGCCTGGCCGCTGCTGGCCGGCGAGGTGGCGATCACGATTCTGCATACCAACGACATCCACCAGCACCTCGCGCCGCTGCCGCGGATCGCCGGGTATGTCGCCAATTACAGGGCACAGCATCCCAACACGGTGTTCGTGGACGCCGGCGACTGGTTCGATCGCGGTTCGTCGCTCGCGCCCATGACCGGCGGCGAAGCCATCTACGGCGCCATGGCGCGCATGGGCTACGACATGTGGATCCTCGGCAACCACGACTGGGCGTACGGCGCTCGTCGGCTGTTCGAGTTGATGCAGCAGTACCCTGTGCCCGTTCTGATGACCAACCTCGCCACGACCAAGCCGCCGTTGCCGCGGAACATGGTGCGCACGATCGTCAAGGAATTCGACGGCATCCGGGTGGGTTTCTTCGGCATCACGCTCGACACGTACGGCAAGAACCCGAAACACCGGCCCTATCTCTACGTGCTGGACTGCCGTGAGGAGACCGCCAAGGTCGTGGCCGAACTGAAGAAGGCCAAGGTCAACGTCATCGTGGCCGTCACGCACCTGGGCTTCGAGAAGATGAAGCACGAGATCGGCCGCAGCCAACATCCCTCCGACGTGGACCTCGTGCGCACGAACCCCGACATCGACGTGGTCATCGGCGGCCATTCGCACACTGCACTTCAGGACAAGGCCATTCGGGACATCCACGAACAGACCGGGGCCATCGTCACGCAGGCAGGCGCGTCGGCACGATTCGTGGGGAGACTCACGATGTTCCTGGACGCGGCAACGCGGCGGATCAGTCGCTTCGAGACCGAGCTGGTGCCAGTCACGGACAAGCTGCCTGAACAACCCGACGTGGCCGCATCCCTTCGGCAGCAGTATGACCGGCACATGCCCCAAGCCAAGGTGGTCGTGGGCGAGCTCAAGGAGCCCATGGCGTTTCACAACATGGCCTACTGGTACGCCGACTTCGTGCGCCGGCAGGCGGGTGCAGACATTTGCCTCCTGCCGCGCAAGACCCTCTACGACGAGCCCAAGTCCTTTGCCGCGGGCAAGGTGGACATCGAGCGTCTCTTCGGCTACCTGTACAATCACCGCATCGTCAAGGCCAAGGTAAAGGGCTCCGACCTGCTGGCGTTTTGCCGCAAGGACTCGATGCGCGACCGATTCAACCCCTTCCACCACAAGGGGCGCCCGTTCAGTGGCGACGCCATGTTCTACTCAGGTTTCGAGATCACGTTCCGCGGCGACACCCAGACGGTCGAGTTCGCTATCGATCCACACCGGAGCTACACACTGGCAGTCCCGTGGCCCTTTGGTCGTGCACGCCTCGGCCAGCTTCCTCCGCTGCCCGACGCGGTGCGCAAGACCGGCCCCGTGCGCGGCCTGAAGGTGACCGATGTGCGCGTGCTGCCGCAGACAACACACCAGTTCCTCGTCCAAGAGGGCGCGGAGCGCGGCCTGAGCTTCACCGTCAAGTTCCCGAAGCCCCGACCCGACTGGGAGCCCTGGACGAAGCACTTCGAGGCGAAGCTGCGGAAGTAGCCGTGGCTTTGCCACACGCTTTCACGTTGCCCTGATTGGCGAGGAGAGATGAGCGTGGCCGAGCACCTCGACAACGATGTCGCGTACGTCACGATGATGACATTTCACGAAGGACGTTGGGAGAAGAAGCGATGGTGAGCGGAACCGAGAGAATGGGCGTTGTGATCGTTGCCCTCGCGGTTGCGACGGCATGCGCTCAAGAAGGTGAACGCGAAATGCTCTTCAGGGAAGACTTCGCTGACGCCGCGCTGCCGGGTTGGCGCGGCGCCAGGCCATCCGCCTTGAAGCTCTCTCGCACGCAAGGCCCCGGCGGCATTCCCGCACTGACCATGGAAACACGCGAGCCCGTGTCGGGCGCTCTGTCCGTGTCGCTTCCCGTCGAGCGCATCGCGGGCAAGGCCGTGCTGCTGGAGGTGTGGCGCAAGACGGAGAACGTGAAAACCGGTGCTCGGCATTACTACAACGCGAAGTCCATGCTCAGTTGGAAGGCCAAGAGCGAGGCCAAGCCGGAATACTCGAGCACGGCATACAGCGACTTCTCCGGCACGTTTGACTGGGAGAAGCATTGCTACGTCATGGGAATGCCGGAGGATCTCGAGCGGGCCAGCGTCACCATCGGCATGCAGGCGTGCACAGGCAAGGCGAGCTGGGCAGGGCTGACCGTGTGCGTAGACCCTCGCTTCCCGAGCCAGCATGCTCTGGAACGATTTCTCGCGCGCGAGGAGCGCCAAACGTTCGCCAATCTCGACGCGGACACGCTCGTGATCAAACGCCTCAGTGGCGGCATCGTTCAGGTTTTCGCCGGCCACAAGTATGTGCCTCGCAAGTATTGGAACGATGTCGTCAGACGAACAGTCCTGGCCCCCGTTCAGCGCCCCACGCGGGTGACAACGGCCCGTGCCGACGGTTTTCGACGCGAGCTCTCACAAGCCATGAAGACAAGGGCGAGCGAACTCGAAGCCGGGCTAACGGGACTCAAGAGAAACGCACTCAACGACCGCGTTTGCGAGATCGCCAGTCTCCGAGAACGAGTACGGCAGATCTGGACAGAAGCCGCCGAGGAGAAGCAGGTTCGCCTCAAAGCCGACGCGGAATCCGAGTCGCCCGTGAGCCCGCTGATCTTCGGCAACAACATCAACACGCAGAACTTGACCGCGCCGTACGATTCCGCGCGCGGCAAGTTCCAGGACGAATTCCTCACACGGGTGCGGCCCATGCGAATCACCTTCCTGCGCTATCCAGGCGGGTGCAACGCGGACGTGTTTAACTGGAAGGATACCATCGGCCCGCTCAGGCAGCGCAAAGACATCATCAATTATCACAACGGCACAAGCCGCGGCATCGCCAAGTGTGGCGTGGATGAATACCTGCGCTTCTGCGAAGAAGAAAGCATGGTCCCCATTATCACCACCGCCTTCTGCAAGGATCGCCCGGAGAGCGTCGACCCCAACGACCACCCCAATGGCATTCGCCACAAGTTCATCTTCTCGTATCTCAAGACCGCACCGGAGCGCGTCCAGCTCGCCGCGGACTGGGTGGAATACTGCAACGGCTCCGTGAACACACCTTTCGGGAAACTCCGCGCGAAGAACGGCCACCCCAAGCCCTATCGCGTGAGATACTGGGAAATCGGCAACGAATCCTACGGCCCCGACCCCACGGGCTCGTGCGAGCCGGAGGAATACGCCAACGCCTTCCCGAAATACGTCAAAGCCATGAAGGCTCGCGACCCGTCGATCTCGATCGTTATGAACGGTTGCTCGCGCAAGGACTGGAACGAACCCCTCCTGCGCATCGCCGGCGAGTGGGCTGACGCGTTCCAATTCCACATCTACCGCACGCCGCGCGTCAACAACTACTCGAAGCTCGAAGGCCGGCCGCATCAAGTCACCACCGGCATGAGACTGGCCGACAACATCCCCGGCCTGCTCAGCGACGTGGCGGCCATGATGAAGAAACATCTCGGCCGCACGTTGCCCATCATTATCAGCGAATTCGGCATGGGCAACGCGCGCAACCGCGAGTTCATGACCTCCGTCACCTCGGCCGTGCTCGTGGCCGACATGTGGCGCACGCTCCTCGAATCGCCGGTCGTGTTGGGCGCGAACAAATGGTGCCTTTTCACTGGATATTGGTTTTCGCAGATTCAAGGCCCCACGCTTCACAACCCAAACGCGCCGTACTACAATCGCCCCGAATGGGCCATGCACGTCATCTACGCCCGGTGCCGATCCAAGACGCGGCTGGCCGTCAACAACGAAGTCAGCGAGGGCGCCAAGGCCATCGTCTTCAAGCATCCCAACAGTTACGGCGTCGTGCTCATCAGCCGCGAGGCCGCAGGTTGGCAGTCGGTCGTCCTCGACCTGCCCGGGGCCAAACGCGGGAGAGCCACCTGCATCCTCCTCACTGCCGGCCATCCGTTCCTCGGCAACGAGAACGACCACAGCCTCATCGGCAAGTACGAATTCGAGTTCGACTACGCGCCCGGCGAACCCATCACCGTTCCGTCAAGTTCTGTCATGGGACTGATCGTGCCGAGGTAGTCGCGAGCGGAGCCCATGCAAAACAGCACAGGCAGGAACAGGAGAGGCTGAGATGAGCATCACACTTGGGCTTCACACGTGCGGTTGGGGCAATAGGCCAGTGCCCGATGTGTTCGTCGCCGCGCGCGAACTCAGCTATGACGGCGTCAAGTTGGCCCCAGTCATGATCTCTTCGGAGTCTGGCGGCGGCCCCGTTCCTCTGCGCTGCGTCAGTCCGGGTGTCTCCGCTTGCATTCGGGGGGGGCGCGACTACAGTACGGGACCGAAGGGTCAGTCAGTGGGGCTATCCAAGAGCCAGATGGGGAATCCCAGTCTACTCCTACGAGTGGTACGGGTAGCCGGCGACCGTCCCCCGATCGTCGAGCTTGCACGCCGAGGTGGCCTCGTGAGAGCTTGTGCGGTTGCCGGTTGGGTGCTTGCCCTGATCGGGCTGACCGCGGCGGGCCCCAAACTTGATCGGGATCTCGAAGGCGCCGCGGGCGCCATGCATCCCGTGTTCGTGCGAATGAGCGACCAGTTGCTGGGGCGGAAGGGCCAGTATGAGGCGTTCTGCCGCCAGCACAGCCGGGATAAGCGTAGCGCGCTGCGGCGGATAGTGCTCACGACGCTTCGGCAGAAGAGCAACCAGTCGTGGCAGAAGATCGCCACGCTGGTCGGGGAGTTGAAGGAGCGCGGGCAGGTCGGAGACATCGAGCGGTTCTGGATCGTCAATGGATTCGCCTGCGACGCCACGACGGAAGCCTGCCGACAGCTTGCCGCGTCGGATGCCGTGGCCTTCGTCTACCGGCAGCGTGGCCCGGTCCGACAGCACAAGAGGCTTGTCCCGCGACTCACCGCCGAGCAGAAGGAGCAGCTTCTCGGGCGCCAGAAGCAGGTGTACGGACAGGTCCTGGCACAGTGGAAGAACGATAGCGAGGAGCCCTTCGCCACCGATGGGCTCGAGGTGCCCTGGAACCTCAAGCGCATCCAGGCCGATGCCGCGTGGGGGAAGGAGGAGGCGACCGGCAAGGGGGTGGTCGTCGCCCTCTGCGACTCGGGGCTCATGGTCGTGCCCGCACTCGTCCGCGCGTTGTGGAGGAACCCCGGCGAGACCCTTAACGGCAAGGACGACGATGGCAACGGGTACGTGGACGATCTGTTCGGCTACGACTTCGCGGCGCGGTCGTTCTACGCGTTGGGGGACAGGCCGCGGCTCCCGCACGGCAGCATGTGCGGCGGCATCGTGGCGGGCAGACCGCTGAACCAGAGGCGCATCGTCACTGGCGTCGCCCCGCGCGCCAGACTGATGATCCTTCGCGGCATGGGCTATCTGAAGGCGTACGAGTATGCCTTGGCGAACAGCGCGGACATCCTCTCGATGAGCTACATGTGGGTGCGGATGGAGCTGGGCCACTACCGCGGCCTCTACCGCACCGCGCACGAGCATCTGGCCGCGGGCGGGATCGTTGCCGTGGGCGGCGCGGGCAACTTCGCGCGCCTGCCCAAGGGACAGCAGATCGCGCTCCCGAAGGACATCCCCTGCGTAATCGCCGCGGCCGGCATCGTCGAGGACGGCTCGAAGCCACCGGCCGGCAGCGAAGGGCCGTGCACCTGGAGCGGCGTGCGATTCTACGACGACTACCCCCACGGCCATCCATTGCAGAAGCCCGACGTGACAGGCTGCTTCGGCGGGTTCCCCGTATGGGGGCGCCCGCTCGCCTTTGGTGGCCGCTTCAGGATCGTCTCGAGGGAAGGGGCGCAGTTCGCCCTGGTCGTGGGACCGCAGGGGAACTCCTTCTCGGGGCCGCACGCGGCGGGCGTGGCCGCACTGATGCTCTCGGTCAACCCCGAGTTGAACGCGTGGGAGGTCAAGTCGCTGATGGAGCAGACGTGCAAGGACATCGGTGAAGAGGGCCGCGACGCCGTTTTTGGGGCCGGTCTGCTCCAGGCGCTTGAAGCCGTGCGTGCGGCGAAGCAGGCGGTCAGATAGAGCACGCCACACGGCGCCGCCAGAGGGGGCAGCCGCGGTCGCGCGCGCCTCATCTCATCCTCACTTCATCGGGAAGCCGTCCTTGAGCGGGACGCGTGTGCCTTCGGGCGGCTTCGATTTCCTGTTCAAGGAGCTTGGGCAGGCTCATCTCCTCCCCATCCCTGCTCGACTCCGCCTGGAAGGACCGGCCTGAGGGGGCGGTCCGCCATACAGAGGCCGGCGACGAACGTAAAACTGAACAGATGGCCCGGCGCATGGCCAAAGTCCAGGAACGGATCGAGGGTCGTGGGGAACGTCAACGGGAACGAGCGCAGCGGTAGCCCGCTGGGGGCTGCCTGCCAACTGTGCCCAAAGCACGGACAGCGGAACGCAGACAGACAGCCTTGGCCTCGGGTTCTCTGAGCGCGCATGGTTGTCTCTTGCTTGCGGCACCTCAATCACCCCAGCACCCCTACCAGCACCTCATCCTTCTCCATCCGCTCAGGTCTCATATCCTTCCGCCAGTCATCGATCTTGCCTGCAAGCTGCCGCAGCGCCGTACTCATCTTGCTCGATAGCTTCCATCCCTGCTGGCCGCCGTAGCGGCTGTTCATCCAGGAGACGTGCTCGATGAGCCCGAGCCTTGCGAGCTTGGCTCGTGTCCGTTGAAGGGTTCTCCGGGAAAGGGCGTGGTCTCGTTCAAGATGCGACAGAGAAGCCAATGGCTCTTTGGCAGTCTTGAGTGCAGTGAGAATTCGTGCAGCAGCATGCTGCTGGTTGCGGTTGCCTGGGAAGAGCATCTCGACCAAGTCGATGATGTCATCCAACGGGGCAATTCGCCTGTAGCGGAAGTCGATCTTGGTTGAGGTCGTCATTCTCCATCAGTTGGTCGATTCCCTTCCTGCTCTTGCCGACTGCCCTCCTCGCTTTCCTGGAGGGCATCGGCACTCGTGAAACCAACCTGCATTGCTTCCTGCCGGAGAGTCCACCGCTCCTTGCTGATGCGGATGGCGTGGTCCCGGAGCTGTGTCCCAAACGTCTTCTCGATGAAAAGGATGGTCTCGAATGCAGAAACATAAATGTCATTGAACAGCCGCCAGAAGCGCCAACGAACTCCCTGCCGCGTCATTCGGAACGCTCGGTGGATCTTCTCTCCATAGGTGCCGCGAAGCACCATCCTGCTCGGCCGGTCGGGTTTCAGCTCGACCGAGAGTTCCCTCCATTCCATCAGCCGCCTCAGCGTCTCCAAGAATGTCTTGTCCTTCTCCGTGAGTTTCATGTTTCATCACCCATATCGTTGTGCCCTCCTGCCACACATCCAGCAAGCCAGTGTGGGCCATGAAGATGACCGCGATGAAGCGCCATATGAGGTCCTTCCGCGCGTCTTCTGTCAGGGCTGGTAGCTCCTCCAGGCTCAGGGGGAAGTCCTGGATATGGGCTTCTATGTGGCTCTGGTAGCGGTTCAGATCGAAGCCTTCGGCAGGCTGCCAGGGCAATGGGGCACTCTTGCCTCCTACCAAGCAGTTCAACGCATCCACGAGGCCCGGTACGGACGACAGTTCGGCTCCCGGCACCGCGAGAGCAGGCGACCTGCTCTCCGCCAGCATCTGCCGAACCCGTTCCCTCTGCTCCTTCTTCCTCTGCCGGGACTCGGCCATCTTCTGGCGGAAGTACTCCGCGTTGAGAACAGAGCCATCGAGCAGGAACCGCGAGGTCACGCAGGCGCCGCACTTCTTGCAGCGATACTTCCGCACGAGCAGTTCCAGCTTACCGCCGCAAGTCCCACAACGCTGGAACGCAATGGTCGGGTCTAGAAGCTGGCCACAGCTCTGACACTCACACCTTCCGTCTTCCACCATCGCCACTTTGCCGCCGCACGCGGGGCAGCAGTGGCCCATCAGCATCACAGCGTGGTAGAGCTTCTTGGCGCGCTCCGCGAGACTTTCCACCTTGCCGACGAGCTTGAACGCCCAAGCTATGACGTCCATTGCTCATCAGGAGGCGGGAACATCCGTGCAAGAGCTCCGGCCGGCTCCCCTGATGCCTCGTTTTCTTGCGGCGTCTTGTTCTTCGTTGGAGCCTTTCCGGTCCCATCCGATTCGGGGCCTGTCTCCCCCTGGGTCACTTCCTGTTGTCGCGGCTGCTCCTCTGGCTTCTGATTCCTCGGCGTGAACTTCCTGCCACACGCCTTGCACAGACGGATGCGCCTCTTGCCCATCGTCTTCGTGCGACGGAAGCCCTTGCAGACGGATCTTCCTTCCTCCCCGCAGTAGGGGCACTTGAATGGTCTTCCCATGTAGCATCACCTCACGGGACATGGAAGAAGCCTGAGTATATAAGGGTTTGTGAGGACTGGGGGGTGGTGAGATGCCTCAAGGGCCTCTGTGCCACTTGACCATAGGAGCGGACCGGGACGTGGCACGGAAGTGAATCAGGTGCGTGATCTGCTGCGTGCGGTCGGGAGGGCAGTCGTGAGTCACACAACCAGAGCACTTGGGATACGTAACCACCGGCTCTGCAGGTCGGAGGCTGCGGGTTCGAGCCCCGCTATCTCCACCAGGTCCGGGGGCGAGCCGCCACTACGGTCGGTCGCAATTCTGCCAGTCGCCGGAGCTCGCTGCGTTCTGATGTCGGGGTCCGCGCTCCAGGCAGGCCACGTGAGATGCGCATCCGAGGTGTTCGCCCAGATCTCGCGATCAGATAGAGTTGCTCGAAGGCGGTCGCTTTGCCACTGTGGTTCCGCATGCGCGATCGTGGCATGAGCCCAAACGATCTGTCATGGTCGCTGCGGCCCGAGTCGGGATGGACACTTCACTTCGCCAGCGACCAACACGTGCAGATGAACATACGCGTGTGGAAGGAGACAGGGGCCAGAGGGACGCAACGGCGGAAGGGGGAGGAGCTACCGCCATTGTTGCCGTGGTCCCCCGCCAGAGGCAGTATGAGGGCGCCGTGGGTCGAGACAAGCGCGAACACCCGTTGCCGCCTCCGCGCCCGCGAGCGCGCCATGCCCAAGCTCCGCTGCGCCGCCGGCGTCTGTCAAGGGTACGCTGTGTCCTCACGCCCCACCAAGGCAGCGCGCGACCCTCAGTCCGAAAGAGGCCTCCATACTTCCCAAGCATCGGTGAGCCCTGACCCAACCGAATGCTCTCCTGCACCACTGTTGGGGCTTGACCCCACTCCTGGTTTGTGGCATGTACAATCGTGCCGTGAGAGAGTCACGCGCCGAGGATGTGGACATGATGAAGGTGCGGATGTCATTAGTTCTGGGGCTTCTCCTTGTGTCGATCACGGGGGCGGCCGATCTCGTCGCCAACGGAGGGTTCGAGACGCCCGAGGACCCAGCCAAGCCTTCTCCATTGGCCGAGGGTGTGCGTCCGTTCTACGCAGGAACACAGCCGTCTCCCTTCGCGGGATGGCGGTTCGGCGGCAGATACGAGAATGGCCGGTACTCGGTCCACGCTTCGACGGAATCGCGCTCGGGCAGGCTCTCGTGCGAGATTCGTTGCGAGAGGAAGGGGCGTGGCGGCATCGCCTCGCCGCCGTTCACGCTTCGGCCCGGCACCATCCTGTCCGTGTCCCTCTGGATCAGGGCACGTGGGGCAGAGGGTGGTCGGGTCTTCCTGAACTTCGAGGGCTCCCCGGGCGACGGTTGGCACCACGTGGATCTTCCGCGCGGCACGTACGACTGGACGAAAGTCACCCGACGCTGCGTCGTGCCTGTCCGTCACGAACGGGCGGACGGCCAGACTCTCGTGCTTTTCATCTACTCGAAGGCCACGGGCTCGACCTGGATCGACGACGTGACCGTCGAGACCGTGGACGTGAACGCCCTGGCCGAGGCGCCGGACACTCCGGCACTGGCTCCGCCCCGCCCGAAAGCCATCGCCGAGCCAGAAGGCTCCGTGGGGTACCGTGTCGACGTGGCATCGGCCCTCGAGAAAGTCCTGCCCGACACCGACTACGCACGGACGCCGCGGGCACGGGCATCCCTGGCTATGGCCCGCAACGAGTACGAGGCCGTGCAGGTGGTCGTCGAGGCGCCGTGGCGAGACGTCCGCATTCGGTGCGTGACATTCTCCGACCTCAAGGGGCCTGGGGGACAGCTCCTGCCGGCGAGCGCCTTGAACTGGCGGCGGGTGGACTTCGTCGAGACCGCGATCGCTCCGCTCTACCCGGTCGACCGCGTCGGCCTCTATCCCGATCCGCTCATGCCTGCCGGGCCGTTCACCGTGACGGCGCCGTTCCGCGTGCCCGTCTGGGTGGACGTACGGACCGCGAAGGACACGGCGCCCGGCATCTACAGAGGCGCGATCACCGTCGAACCTGAGGGCCTGAGGCCGACACGCATCCCGCTGACGGTCACCGTCTGGGACTTCGCCTTGCCGGACGAGACCCACCTCCGCACCCTCACCTGGCTCGGCACCGGCGTAGTTCGAGCGTTCTACGGCCTCAAGTGGTCTCCCGAAGCAAACCGCATGTTCGAAGAGACCATTCAACGCTATCAGGACATGCTGCTCGAGCACCGTCTCGGCCCGGGCGGTGAGGTCGTCTCGCGGGTGCAGAAGAACAGGAAGACGGGCCGTTATGATTTCTCCCATGTGGATCGCAACCTCGAACGGCTCCTGGGGAAGGGGATGAACGCGTTCATCATGGGCACGGCGCCGAACCTGAAGCGCGCAGGGAAGAAGGAGTACTCCCGCGAGTTCATCGCCAGCTTCACCGAGATGCTGAAGGCCTACGGCGACCACCTTCGCGCGAAGGGCTGGATCGATCGGGCCTATGTCTACACCTACGACGAGGCGCCGAGGTTCGCGTGGCCCGAGGTGCGGAAGGTCGCGAAGGCCATCCGCTCCGCCGCGCCGGAGCTTCGCATCCTCCAGTGCCTCAACCAGCCTGACGGCGTCAAAGCCCTCGCCGGGGCCGTGGACGTCTTCGACGTCTACATCGGACAGTACCACAGGACCGGCGTGGCTTCCCTCCAACGGCGTGGCACCGAGGTGTGGCTTGCCGTTTGCTGCTATCCCATGGACCATCCGAACCTCTTCATCGAGTATCCCCTGCTCGACGCTCGAATCATCCCCATGTTCTGCTGGAAGTACGGTGCACGGGGTTTCGAGTACTGGTCCCCGAATTCCTGGGGGCGGAACTGGCGGCAGAAGAAGCCGAACCAGTGGCCCGACGTGCCATGGGACCCGAACACAGTCGGCCGTTACAACGGAGACGGCTACCTCCTCTACCCCGGACCGGACGGTGTGCCGTATCCCTCGATCCGGCTGCGGGCGCTGCGCGACGGCTTCGAGGACTATGAGTACATGTGGGCCTTGAACAGAATGGCCCGCCAGGCTCCCTCTCCGTCCGTGAAGGCCCTGCTCGGGATGGACGCACTCATTCGGGACGATGGGAGCTTTGCGAACGATGCCGAGAAGTACTTCACGTTCCGCGCTAAGGTCGCGGAGGCCATCGTCAACCTGAAGCGATTGGGAGCAGCGGAGTGACCGGGACACGGATCATGCTCCACCTGTCGATACTGCTTGGCTGGCTCAGCCCGGGGGCCTCCGCGGGGGAGACCCCCGTGGGGAACCTCATCCGGAACCCTTCGTTCGAGACGCGCAGCGGTCCGCGGAAGCTCTACCCCGCCGAGCCGTGGGGCTACGGCCACTTGGACGGTCTGTCGCGCAGCCCCTTTGCACATTGGGGATACTCAGGGTTCTGGGACGGAGGGGAGTACGACATCAAGCTCGGCCCCGGGCGGACGGGCAAGCTGAGTGTGCTGCTTGTCTGCCGGGCGCGCGGGCGGGGCGGCATCTGCACGGATGCGATTCGCGTGAAGGTCGGCACGACGCTCCGTTTCCGCGGCCACTTCAAGCGCACGCATGCTCGAGGCAGGTGCTGGGTCAACTTCGAGGGAGACCCGGGCGACGGCTGGGCGTTGATCCCCATTCCCGATCCCGGGCACGGCGAGTGGACCGAGGTCCGGGGCGAGGTCACGGTCAAGCCCCCTCGAGGCAAGCGCGAGCCTGCGCCAGACGGCACGGTGGCGATTCACGTCTTCATCTACACCCGCGCGTATGGCGAACTGTGGATTGATGATGTCACCCTCACTTCCGTCGCACCTTGATCTTGTCCAGCTTTGCTCCGTCTTCCCAGTAGGCAGAGGTGAGCTTGTGTTTGCCGGCCGCGAGGCCGAAGTCTACGCGCGCCCGCGGGCGCGCCATGCCCAAGAGCCGCAGCCCTGGTCGTTAGGAGGCGCGGCATGCAGACTTGACACTCGCCGCGTGGCGGGCCATCCCTATCTTTGGCGCCGCGATCTTCTCCCGCCATCCGTGGCGGTTCCCAAGCGACGTTCACACGCGAATGAAAGACGGACCTCGGGTCGCCCGTACAGGCTTGTCGCTAGATGTCGCCCAGCTCTGCCCGACTTCTTCGACTTCCTAATGGCCTACCCGAATCGTACTTACCGGATACCAGCCATCCTCCCCGCGCCCCTTGATTCCCAGCCGGATCGCCGGTGCCAGCGACTCGGTTCCGACCACCGCAATGCTGAGCGAGTACTCGCCGGCGGGCACACCGGCCGGCAGCGCGATGGTGTCGACCACCGCCGCAATCTCGCCGTTCGGCAGTTCCCACTCACCCCTGTAGAAGTCGTTGGTGAAGAGCGGCACAGAGCCGGGCAGCCACTTCTCCACGGTCACCGTGCCGACGAACACCTTGCGGAAACCCTTCGCGTTGCTGAGCCGGTAGGCGACGCGATACGGTCTGTAGCACGGGGCTGAACCGACGTTCTGCCACTTCATGGCGATCACCGACTCGCCGCCTACGGTGAGTGTGGCGGGGTGCCGTAGTTCGCGCAGGACCAGCCGGTAGCCGAGGCGCCGAACGAAGCGCTCGATCTCGGCGCGGACCTCGGGCTTTTCCGGCAGGGGCGCGGACTTGTTGTTCAGATGGGAACCGTGGAGCGCCAGGGCATAGTTGAAGATGAAACGTAGCGACCATTTCTCCTGCACCCATCGCCGCATGTCCCAGCAGCTCTCCCAGGCCACCGGCGCTGTCTTCCAGGCATCCTGAATCCCTGCCTTCCGGATCCAGCCGGGGTAGCCCTTGCGCATGTGGCACCACGTCTTCGAGAATCCGCCCATGTCGCCCAAGCAGTCGGCGCGCCAGCCGCAACCGTGTTGCGTGGCGTACGTGAGCATCGGGCCTCCGCCGATCAGCATCAGAAGCGGGGTCTTCTTGAAGGCCGCCAGATAGGCGTCCACGATCTTCCGCTGCGTCTCCGGCGTCGGCATCCTGGCCGTCTTCGAGTTGCTCATGTGCCATTCGCCCCACCAGCCCACCGAGCCTAGATCGACGTGGTCGATGTCCGGATGGCCGTCGTAGCGTTCCCCGAGTCGTCCAATGAAGTCGAGATGCCGCTCCAACACGACGGCATCGTCGAGGTCGGGGACGGGCATCTTCAGGCCGGCGCCGTATTCCGCTTCGAGGATGCGCCCGCCCACATCCTTGAGCCACGCCGGGAAGTACGGGTCGCGCCGTGACGTCGAGCAGCACATCACGCGGAAGGCGAGTCGCTGGCCGGCCGCGCGGCTCTCCTTGAGGACGCTGTCGAGGAACCCTGTGTCAAGTCTGCCCGCCTGCGGCTCAAGCGTCCCCCAGCCCCAACGGGCGTAATGGACGGTGGAGGGCAGCCAGTCCGGCAGGTTCTTGTCGCGCATCCTGGCGACGTGGAAGGTCTGCCAGCCCATGCCGGGGTTCGAGAGGAGTTCCCAGGTTTCTTGGGGTGTCACGGTTACCATGGCGGGGATCCGTTCTGCGGCGGTCGTCTTGTGCGGAAGCAACGAGGTGACCAGCAGGCCCAGCAGAACCAGCATAGGTTTCAGATCTGTCTTCACGACCTCCCTCCGTAAGCGTGCAGACCTGTGGACATCTTACCGGATTCTCCGCCTACGGACAACACGTATCTCCTCCCTCCTCCCCAACGCCCTTCCCAATCCAGCCCTTCCTACAGCCCGGCCCAATGAAGCGGCACTCACAGCAAACCAGGTGGGTCCCTGCACATGCCGCCTGAAGCAGTGTAGCAGAGAGGAGCCAGAATGTCGAGGAGCCAAAGGACTTGCGTTGGCCGGGGTGGGCAAGCACGGGTACAGGAGTCTGCCGGGCCGCGATGACCCTTGAGGTGTCCTGTCTTGGCGGTATGTGTGCCACTCCGGCCCGCTGGGGCACTGCCGACCGCGCGCGAGCAAGTAAGCACCTCGCAGGCTGTAACGGCTTTCCAACGAAGCACATCGGAGCTTTGGCAGCCCCCCAACCTGCTAGTGCGGGGGCTGCCAAAGCAATGCCAAAGCGGTAGCGCTGTCGCGAAGACAGCACACTTGAGGGGTGACGATGAGTATCGAGCATATTGGGACAGGCACGATAGCGCAAGCGGTGCATGAAGCAACACGCCGACGTGGAGGCAAGCTGAAGAGGACGCGGAGCTACCAGAGCGCTCGTCGCAGACAACGGTGATGTTGCGGTGTCGTGCTGGCTCTCACCTGAGACGGCTTGTCCCGAATCGGCTCGTGTCGGGGAGTATCGCCCAACCCCCCTTGGTGGCTATCCTGATCCCCCTATTACCAGCCCCTGTCTCGCATACTCTCCAGTTGTAGTCGTAGGCGTCCTGGGCACCGGGGAGTTCGCTCTCCAGCGCGATGACGAGCGCCAGCCGAACCCAGTGCGCGTACATGGAATCCCCACCCTCATTGGCGGCGGCGAGTTCGGACAGAGTCTTGTAGTAGTTCCCCTTCCCCGCCGGGCCCACGTGGAGCCACAGCCTCATGGCCGCGTTCCGTGGGAAGGCGGGCTCGCCCGTGAACAGTTTGAGGACGAACCTCGATAGCCTGTCTCGCATCGCGGTTCCGCCGACGTAGCCCAGCCTGTGTGCACGGTCGATGGCCCATGCGAGTTGGCCATATCCGCCGCCATAGGAGATAGAGACGTACCGGCAATGGCTCGGGACGCCTGGCTTCTCGAACACTGTCCCAAGGGGCGACTTGTGACTCCGTGCATACTCGTCGAACCAGGCAAGGTTGTTCGCCAGCTTCTCCTCGAGGTAGGCCTTGACCGGGGCGCCGTCCGGCGCATATGCCGCCGCGTCCGCAATGTCCCGCATGGCCCACGCCATCCCGCGCAGTTCGTTGTGATGGACCCACCCCTTGCCGCCACCGTGCTCGTAGGAGGCCGTGAGGCAGAAGTTTGCCCAGAAGACCATCTCATCCATGAAGTAGCGGTCGCCGGTGACGAGATAGGGGATGAACGCGAGAGAAGGCTGGTGGGCGATGTCCGGCACCGGCACGCCCTTCCCCCATAGGGCGTAGGCGGTGTGGACGGGTCCTGCTGGATGGTCCTTCCCGCGATTGTCGAACCAGAAGCCCGGGCGCTCATCAATGGAGGTATACCGACCTGCCCCAACGCCGGAGTACCGTCCCCCCTCCGGCTCTCGAAGGTGCATGGGCCACGAGGCGGCTTGCTCGCCGTGTGCGAGCACGAAGGCCTTCTGTTCCGTACGTCGGTGGATCAGGTACACTGCGGCCCAGTCGGGGTAGGGCGCCATCTCGGGACGGCCGCCGCAGTCGCACATGGAGGGGCTGAGTCCCGCCAGCCCCATGGGGTCGAAGCCCTTCGCCATCGAAGGGGGCGGCCTGTCGTCGATGCCTCTCCAGTAGTTGGGCAGGGCGTGCGCCTCGATGGCCGAGGCGAAGTCGTGGGCAACGGATGCCTCCTTGAGAGTGATGCCGAAGGTCCTCCGCCACCGGGCGAGCCAGATGTGGTCTATCGGGCCATGAGTGTAGAGCGGCTTGCCGTCGGCGACCACGCGGACGCTGTAGCGGACGGCGGACGCAGGCGGCGCATCGAGCACATTCTCCACGGTCACGTCAAGGCGAGTCTGGCCGTCGTTGTATACCCTCGTGTCGAAGATCACGCGGAGCTGCTTGTGGTGGCCTGCCCCGGCCACCGGGACCACCAGCGAACGCCATTCCCGCACGAGGGGGCCAGACAGCCAGTGGTCCGAGGTCGGCTCCCGCACGAGCGTGGCCGCATAGACCGTCCCACGCACGTCCAGCTGCACGGATATGCCCGGCACCACCGGCGCGAACCCACCACCATCGGCCGCCGTTGCCGAGGTCACGTCGAAGGTGCCAGCCTCCGTTGCCTTGCAGGTAACGACGGCAAAGCGGATGGAGCCGTCGGGCCAGCGGTTCTTCACATCGGTCTGTGTCTTGAAGGCCCCGACCTGCACCCCGGAACTGGCCGCGCCGCGTGGCAGAGCTAGCCCAAACGTTGCCCAACCCTCCGAGAGAGCGACGCTGGAGACCTTGCCGGCGATCCCCTGGGAAGGAAGTATCCCCAGCAGGAATACCAGGATCAGCAGGCGCGTTCTCTTATTGGTAGGCATGCCCACCCTCTTGGATCGAGTTCTGCCGCTTGTCTCCTGGGCAGCCTCACTGGCTGACCCTTCCGACGTGCACTCTAGCCCCCTCAACACCCGAATGCAAGCGAGAAGACTTGTACCACGGCCCGTGCGCCAAGCGCGAACGCTTGCCCGCCACCCGCCGCGCTTTTCAAGTGACGTTCACATGCTGAGGTGGGGCGTCACTCATAGACCTCCTTGACGACCTGCTCGATCAGCCTCAGGACCTGTGCGCTTGTCATCGGCCATTGGTCAACCGCGATGGACGTGCTCTTGCCTCTGATCTGTTTCGCAGCGGTGATCTTCGGCGCGAGCTCCTTGCTCGGAATCGTGTAGAAGAAGTGCGGATCGGGACCGCCGAATCTGGCCTTCCAGCCGTTGGCCAGGACCGATAGCTGTTCGCCGTAGTTGGCGCCCCGGTCTTCCGTGAACACCTCCGGACTGGCCAGGAAGATGAACCCCTTGACGCTGCCTGGGGTGAAGGAGTGAATCAGGACGTTGTAGGTTTGAGCGGCCTCCGTGGTCACCGAACTCGCCAGGGACGGGTAGCTTCCCCAAGCGACGCCATCGGGAACTGCCTTGGTCGCCATCATCCGCGGGATATACTCGCCCCAGTATCGCTTCCAGGCCGCGACATAGCGCCTGGCATTGGCATCATAGTACGGATTTCCCGGCAGCACGGCAGCGAGTTCCCTGCAGTCCTCCATCAGGCTGGGTGCCTGCTTGAGGTGATCGGCGGCGATCCAGCTTTTCAATTCCGGATTCGTGCCACCTTTCGGGACCGTATTCTGCATGAAGATGACGCCCACCGGGTTTCCTGTCTTGGCATGGATGCGCTGACCGAGGATTCCAGCGAGGCCATCCGCGGCGTTCCTCCATTCCGAGGCAAACCGGTTCTTGGGGGTTCTGGATACCGCAACGCTGTAGCGGGAAGGCTTGGGACTGGCGGAGCGTTTGGCCTTGCGCGTCATCACCCGCACCATGCCGCCGGAGGGCTTCACCGCGGGAAGCTTCAGCTTCATCTGCGGAGCCGCCACGTACCAGACATCTCCGACGACGATGTTCGTGCAGACCCGTTCATGGGCCACTTCGCCATCGATCGTGAACGTCACCTTCAGGGTCTTGGGCTCAGCGCTCGCCTCCATGGGAGGCAGCGTGACCCGCCACTCTTTGCCCGTTGGGAACCGTGTCTGGCCCGGGCCCAGTGAGACAATGGACGGCCCGGCAGCGACAGGGATCGTCTTCTCGATGCCGGCGAAGCGGAACTTGATGACCGCCTCGCCCTCTGCCTCATGCCCGAAGTCGTGCACCGCTGAACCCCAAATGGTAATCGGGACTCCGGCCTGGAGGACCGCATTGTCGCGGAACTGCGTGCCGAGAAGCGGCATCTTGCGCCACTCATACTTCTTGCCCACGGTATCGGGATCCGGCACCACACCATCGATCTTCAGTCTTTCATGCGGCCAGGTCCCG
>JADHXT010000025.1 GCA_016782825.1 Candidatus Brocadiia bacterium
TTCTTCGGCGTCGTGAGTTGGCGCTTCGAGAGGAAGTGACGGCCGCCGCGTCTGGCTCTGCAGAAGCAAAGGTGTGCCATGGTTCGCGTCGGCATCATCGGTTCCACGGGCTCGGTGGGCGAAGCGCTCATCCGCGTGCTGCTGGGGCATCCTGGAGCCGAGCTGGCCTTCCTCGGCTCCGACCACGCCGCCGGCGAGCCGGTGGCCACCGTGCTCCCCGCGCTCCGCGGCCAAACCGACGCCGCGTGCCGCGCCCCAGACCTGGACGCCCTTGCCGCCGAGACCGACGTGGTGTTCCTCGCCAAGAAAGGCCCCGACTCCATGGAGTGGGCGCCCAAGCTGGTGGACGCCGGCCTCAAGGTGATCGATTGCGGCGGCGAGTTTCGCTTCCGCGACGTGGCCGTCTACGAGCAGTTCTACGGCGACACCCACACCTGCCCGGCCCTGCTGGCCGAGGCGGTGTATGGCCTGCCCGAGCTCTACCGCGAGGCCCTCGCCGGCGCCCGCATCGTGGGCACGCCCGGCTGCTACCCCGCCAGCGCCATCCTGCCGCTCGTGCCGCTGCTGCGGGCCGGGCTTGTGGCGCCCGAGGCCATCGTGGTCGACTCCTACTCCGGCCTCTCCGGCGCCGGCAAGCAATACAGCGCCAAGGGGCGCAACCTCTTCCTCGAATGCGATGCCAACTGCCGTGCCTACGCGCCGCTCACCCATCGCCACGCGCCCGAGATCGAGCAGGAGCTGTCGCTCGCCGCAGGGCGCGACGCCAGCGTGCTCTTCGTGCCGCACCTGCTGCCGCTCGACCGCGGCATCCTCACCTGCATCTTCGCCACGCTCGCCAGGCCGGCGACGGCTGACGACGTGATGGCCGTCTGGCGCGAGGCCTACGCCGACGAGCCCTTCATCCGACTCGTGGACGACCTGGGCGACGTGGAGCTGCGGCACGTGCGTCGCACGAACTACTGCGACTTTGCCGCCGTCGTCGACCCGCGCACCCAGCGCGTCGTCATCTCCTCGGCGCTCGACAACGTTATCAAGGGCGCCGTCGGCTCCGCCGTGCAGTCCATGAACGTCCTGTGCGGCATCCCCGAGACCACGGGGCTGCTCCACCGCTGCGTGTGAGCCTCCCCCTGGCTTCCCGCCGAGGGCACGAGACATGCGGCCACTCCGGTGCCACGCACTTTCCGCCTCGCTGATGCTCCTCGTTATGCTCGGATGCGCCCGGCAGGGCGGGTTCCCCACGGCCAGCCGCGACTGGCGCAACGCCCTGGGCATGGCCTTCGTGCGGGTGCCTGCCGGCGAGTTCATCATGGGCACGAGCGATGCGGACCTGGCGGCGGCACTCCAGCGCTACGAGAGAGAAGGCGCGCGCAAGGTGAAGCTCGCGCCCGAGCAGCCGGCCCACCGCGTGCGCATCACGCAGCCGTTCCTCATGGGCAAGCACGAGGTGACGGTCGGCCAGTTCCGCCGCTTCGTGGAGGCCACCGGCCACAAGACCGACGCCGAGCGGGGCGGCGGCCCGCACGTCTACGACGCCGAGCGCAGCCAGGACTGGTTCAAGAAGCTCGGCGTAAGCTGGCGTGCCCCCGGCTTCCCGCAATCCGACCGCCATCCCGTGGTGTGCGTGAGTTGGAACGACGCGCAGGCATTCCTCAAGTGGCTCAACGCCATCGACGCCGCGAGGCCCGCCGGCTCCAGCTACCGCCTGCCCACCGAGGCCGAGTGGGAGTATGCCGCCCGAGGCCCCGAGCGGCGCGAGTTTGCCTGGGGCACGCCGTGGGCCACGCGGCGGGCCAACTTCGCCGACCGGCAGTCGGGCCTCATGTGGGCCGACGACGCCGACGATGGCCACGCCCGCACCGCGCCCGTGGGCGCCTACAGCCCGGCGGGCGACACCCCTCTGGGCATCGCGGACATGACGGGCAACGTGTGGGAGTGGTGCCTCGATACTTTCCGCGGCGACTTCTACGGCAAGAGCCCCACGGACGACCCTGCGTGCGCCGAGCCACGGCCCGAGCGCGTGGAGCGAGGCGGGAGCTGGGCCTTCACCCGCGACTACTGCCGCGCCGCCTTCCGCTTCCGCCTCAAGCCGGCCGAGAGCTACGACACCCTCGGCTTCCGCGTCGTGCTGGCTCCGGTGCCAGGCAAAGAGTAGCCACGCCGTCCCCTCACAACACAGCACTCAGCGGCGCACGTCCCGGTTGCGGGGAAACTCGGCCCGGATGAGCGCGAGGGCCTGGTCGCGGTCGGCCACCTCGCCCTCGAGTTGGGCGTCTTCCACGCGAGTGAGCATCTGGCTGAAGAGGGGGCCGGGCAGGTAGCCGAGGTCGAGCAGGTCGTCGCCGGTGAGGAGGCGCGGCGGCCGGATGTCCTTCTCGCCGAGCGCCTCGAGCTTGCGGCGGCAGAAGTGGTAGTTGGTCAGGTCGCCGTGGCTGGCCGTGCAGTCCACGCGATGGAGCTCGAGGAAATCGGCGAAGTGGGGCTCGCGGAGGAAGCGCTTGAGCGTGCTCTCACGCATCTGGGCCACGGCCATGAACTTCATGTGGTTTGCCACGATGGAGGTGATGCGCTCGGCCTGGGCGGTGGAGAATCGCAGCCGTTCGCAGGCCGACTTGGCGATGTCGGCGCTCACCTTGTCGTGCGAGTTGAAGCGCACGCGGTCGCCTTCGGCCTGGCTGCGGGTGGGCGGCTTGCCCACGTCGTGGAGCAGGACGGCGAAGGCCAGCTCGGGCGACGGGTGGTCGCCGAGGGCGTCGAGGCACAGGCAGGTGTGGCGGAACACGTCGCCTTCGGGGTGGAACTCGGGGGGCTGGTCGCAGCCGCAGGTGGCTTCCACCTCGGGCAGGATATGGTGCAGGAGGCCCGTGGTGCGGAGCAGCTCGAGGGCCTGGCCTGGCGACGGGCCGGTGAGGATGCGGGCGAGTTCCTCGCGAACGCGTTCGCGGCTCACGCGCTGGATGTCGGCGGCGTGGGCCTCGATGGCGGCTTGCGTGGCGGGGTCGAGGGTGTAGCCGAAGCGGGCGGCGAAGCGGATGCCTCGCAGGAGGCGCAGGGCGTCTTCGGCGAAGCGCTGGTGGGGGTTGCCGATGGCTCGGATGACGCCGGCGGCGAGGTCGGCCTGGCCGTTCACGTAGTCCAGCACGTCGTCGGCGATGGGGCTGTAGAACAGGCCGTTGATCGTGAAGTCGCGGCGTTCGGCATCGGCCTTGGCGTCGGCAAACTCCACGTGCTCGGGGTGGCGGCCATCGGCGTAGCCGTCCTCGGTGCGGAAGGTGGCCACCTCGAACTGGTGGTCGCCCAGCAGGACGACCACCACGCCATAGCGGCTGCCGACGGCCACGGTGTGCTCGAACAGCTCCTGCACCTCGTCGGGCGTGGCGTCGGTGGCGATGTCGATGTCGTGCGGCTCCTCCTTGCGGAGCATGTCGCGCACGCATCCGCCGGCGAAGAGGGCCTGGTGGCCCGCTTCGCCGAGGCGTTCGACGATCTGCCGCGCCTTCCTGCGCAGCACGGCACTCATGGCGTCTCCCAGGGTTCAGTGTCGCGGCGGGCGAGGCGACGGGGTGAAGTAGCGTCGAACGATGGCGCGATAGCTCCAGGGCACGCGCTCGTGGGTCATGGCGGCCTCGACGGCGGGCCGGGCGTCCAGGAGGCGGCGCTCCAGGCTGGCCAGGGCGGCCGGCGCGGGGGCCGGGGACGTGGTGTGGACGAAGGGCGATGCGGCCGGCGATGGCCGTGGCGTATCCTCGGCAAGGGGGCCGATGGGCTGGAGCGCGCCGCCGGCCAGGTCGCGGCGCCAGTGGTCCACGCGGCGGAGTGCCTGGGCCAGGAGGTCGGCGTCGCGGTTCAGTTGCTTTCGCGCGGCGGGGTCGCTGGCGGCGTCGCGCGCGGCCTGGGTGTTGCGGAGGCGCGCGCGGAGGTCGGCCTGTGCCGTTGCGGCGGCATCGGGAGCCTGTTGCGCGGGCGCCGCGGCGGCTGCGGAGGCGGCTTGCTCGACGGCTTGGGCGGTGTGGTGGCGGCCGCGGCGGCGGGCGGCAGCGGCAAGGGCACGAAGGGCGTCGGCGGCAAGGTACGTGGCCTGGCGAGCCAGGACGAGGCGCTGGGCGCGTTCGGCACGGGCGGCCTGCCAGCCGAGGAGGTCGAAGGACGGCAGCAGCAGGGCCACCAGGAGCGCCAGCGCGAGCAGCGGCAGCACCCAGAGCCGCGCAGGGCGGCGGACGGCGAAGGCATCGGGGTGAACGGCCAGCACGTGGGATGCGTGGCGCTTGGCGTCGGCACGAAGGAGGCCGGCCAGGCGCTCGGCACCGGCACACCAGGCGGCGGCGAGGCGCTCGTGCAGGTGGAGGAGGGCGTCGGCGGCAAAGGCCGCGGCACGGGGGGCGGGCCAGCGCCGCAGGCCGTCCGCTGCCGCGAGGAGCGCTCCGGCGGCCACGGGCACGAGGGCCAGCACAGCGGGATGGGCGCCGAAGGCGATGAGCCGCTGCCCGAGCACCAGGAGCACGGCCGCCGCGAGGCCCACGCCCAGCCACGCCACGCCGGCACGCAGCAGGGCCTCGATGCCCAGACGGCGGCGAACGGCTCGCACGACGGTTTCCACGGTGTCCACGTCCTTGTCCTCGATCGGCACACTCCTGCCCCACTGGATTATACCGCATGAGGCAGGGGGATCAATCGCCGGGCTATGCGGGATGGTTCGAGCGCCATCGCTCGACGAAGGCGGCATACTCCTCGGGTGTGTCGATGCCGCGGGCCTGGTAGGAGGAGACGCCGACGATGATCTTGTAGCCGTGCTCGAGGGCGCGGAGCTGCTCGAGGCTCTCGTGCTGCTCGAGCGGCGAGCGGTCGAGGTTGGCGAAGGTGCAGAGGAAGTCGCGGCGGAAGCCGTAGATGCCCACGTGGGCCAGGAAGTTGATGCCCTCGGCGGCGGGCACTTCGGGGTATTGCTTCGAGGCGGGGATGGGAGCGCGGGAGAAGTAGAGGGCATAGCCGAAGGCGTCGAGCACCACCTTCACGAGATGGGGGTTGCTCGCGCGGCCGATGTCGCGGAGAGGGCAAGCGAGGGTGGACATGTCGGCATTGGGGTGTCGCTGGAGGAGTTGGACCACCAGGTCGATGGCCTCGGGCTCGATCTCGGGCTCGTCGCCCTGCACGTTCACCACGATGTCGGCGTTGCTGTGGCGTGCGGCCTCGGCCACGCGGTCGGTGCCGGAGCGATGGTCGGGCGAGGTCATGACGGCCTTGCCGCCGAAGGAGGCGACGGCCTCGACCACGCGCTCGTCGTCGGTGGCCACCAGCACGTCGTCCACGAGGGAGGCGAGGGTGGCCTGTTCGTAGACGTGCTGCACGAGGTACTTGCCCGTGTCGCGCAGCAGCGTCTTGCCCGGCAGGCGGACGGAGGCAAAGCGGGCGGGAATGACGACGAGCGACCTGGGCATCAAGCATTCTCCACGCGGTGGGTGCATTCGGAATAGAACTCGAGGAGGCGGCCGACGGACGCGCGCACGGAAAAGCGCTCGCGCACCTGTTCGTAGGCCGCTTCGGCGATGCGGCGGGCGAGCGCGCGGTCGTCCATGAGGCGGAGAATCTTCTCGGCGAGGCCGGCCGCGTCGCCGGGCGGGGCCAGCAGGCCGGTCTTGCCGTCGTCCACGATGCTGTACACCGAGCCGATGCCACTGGCCACCACCGGCTTGCCGCAGGCCATGGCCTCGATGACGTTCAGGCTGAGGCCCTCGCGCAGGTCGGGGAACACGCACACGTCGAGCACGGCGAGCATGCGGCGGTAGTCGGCGAAGTCGTGCACCAGGGTGACGGCGGGCCGCAGCTCGAGCTGGGTGGCCAGGCGGCGGAGCCGCCGGCGGTCGGGGCCGTCGCCGGCCACGAGGAAGTGGGCCTCGTGCCCACCGTCGAGGATGTGGCGTGCGGCATGGAGAAACACCTCGGCGCCGCGCTCGCGCAGCAGGGGCCCCACCATGCCCACCACGGGCACGCGGTCGTGGCGCTCGGTGCCGCGGTAGGCCTCGTATTCGTCGAGCGCGATGCCGAAGGGCACGACGCCGATCACGGCCTTGGGGATGCGGCTCTGGTTCACGAGCTGCTCGCGCAGGCCCTCGCTGAGGACGAGCACCGAGCCACGGGACCAGTCGCCCCGCACGCGGTGGCGCCGGCGGGGTGCCAGGGTCATCACCGTGAGCACGTAGGGGCAGTCGAGGGCCCGCGAGAGCTGCCGCCCCCAGGCGGCGAGGGAGCGGCCGAAGACGTGGATGAGCTGGGGGCGGAAACCCGCCACGCTGGCGGCCACGCGACGGGGCGCCCACAGCGGGCGGCCGCGCGAGTGCAGGGCCTCGGCCACCACCGGCTCGATGCCGATGCGGCGGAAGGCGTCCACCAGCGGGCCGCCGCCGCACAGCAGCCCCACGTCCTTCCCGCGGCGGCGCAGCTCGCGCGCCAGGCGGAGCGCCCCGTGGCCAAAGCTGTCGTCGAGCACCTGACCTGTGACGAAGAGCACCCGCTCGACGGCGCTGCCGTTGCCCGGGGCCGCGTGGGCGCGGGCGACGTCGGCCGAACGGCGGCTCTTGGGCGGGGCGTGGCTCACGGTGTGGCCTTCTGGGCTGCGGGGGGCCGTGCGGCTACGGTGTGGGGGGCACGAGGACGGGATTGTAGTTGGGGGCCGCGTAGAGGGCCGCGGTCTGCTTCTTGTCCTTGCCGGCGAGCAGCCCTGTGAGCCGCGCGGCGAGCTTGCGCTGCACGTCCTTGGCCGTGGCGGCGCCCGGCTCGTCGGCCAGCGTGGCGATCGCGTCGGTGAAGGCGCGGGTGAACGCGGTGCCCTTGCCGTCGCTCGTGGCGAGGGAGCGCTCGCCGTCGCCGCATGCGACGAAGATGGCCACGTGAGGCGACACGGGCACGAGGTCGGGGCGCACGCCGTCCACCCCCGTCTCCTTGAGTCCCGCGTGGCACACGTCGAGCACCAGCACGCGGTTCGGCGCCTGTGACTTCCGGAGCTCGGCCACGATGTCGCTCACGGCGATGCCGCGCTCCCACTTGCAGTCGGCGGGCACCACCAGCAGGCTGTTGCCGCGGCGCGCCGCGTGGCCGGAGAAGTAGACGAGCGCGAGCCCGTCGCCCTTGGCCGTGCTGGCGCACTGGCGGATGCGCTCGAGCACGATCTCCTTGGTGGCGAGATTGGCCGGGCTGTCGCCGGTCATGACGGACAGGTTCTTGGCCGCAATGCGGCGGGTCTTGCGCAGCAGGTCGGCCACGCGGTGCGCGTTGGGGCGTGCCAGGGGGGCTTTGCCGAGGAACACGTAGTCGGCGACGCCGATGACGACGGCGGCGCTGTCGGTGTCCACGGCGGCGGGCTTGTCGGGAGTGGCCGCGGAGGGCAGGGGGCGGCTCTTGGTGAGCGCGGCCACCTTGGCCTCGATGGCGGCCTGGCGCACGTCGGTTTCGTTGAAGACGAAGGCGTCGTAGATCTCCACCGCGGTCTTGGGGTCCTTCCACGCGTCGTCCGTCAGGCCGGCCTTGCGGCAGCAGGCGGCGAGCATCTGCTCCTTGCTCTTGAAGTGGTCGGCCACCTGGGGCAGGAAGGTGGCCTGGAAGTAGCCGCGCTTCACGATGATGCCGTGAGTGCCGAACTCCCAGTCGAGCGGCTTCTCGATGGGCCGCGAAGGGGAGAGGACGGAGATCTCGATCTCGATCTCCTTCAGCTGCCGCGGCATCACGGGAGGGAAGCGCGTGTCCTCGATGGCCGAGCTGCGCGTTTGACGCGCCACGGTTTGGTACAGCGGCAGCGACGAGCTGTAGATGCCAATGCAGCCGGCTAGCTTGCCCAGGTGCTTCAGCGTGACGAACACGCCGTTCTTGCCCTGAAGCTCCGGCGAGTCTTCCGTGAACTTGGGGACGCCGCGGGCGTTGACCACCGACACGAGGGTCTGGCGGGCGATCTCGAGCAGCCGCTGCTGGGCCTCGAGGCTGGGGCCGCCCGACTTTGTCTTTCGCGTGCTCACGGTGGCGGGTGCCGACCAGGCGCCGCTCCATCGCTTGGGCGCGGTGAACACGATGCTGGCGTAGCTGACGGAATGGGTGTAGTTGCGCTCTTCGTCGCCCGAGCAGTAGTAGCACACCAGCTTGCCTTCGGCGTCGTCAGGCAGCATGTGGATCAGCACGCGGAGGGGATGGCGGCCGCAGATGGTGGGCTTCATCGGCCGGCCCTGCACGTAGTCCCAGAAGCCCGCGGCGTCGCGGCGCAGGATGAGGTCGATGGCGCCCTTGTCGAGCTTCTCGATGTTGTCGCGCACGTCCTTGCGGAAGGGGGTGAAGCCGAAGGCGCGGCCGTAGTGGGTGAAGTCGGTGCTCTCGACCACGAGGGTGTCGTTGTCCACCACCTGGCGGATGGTAGCGGCCAGCAGAGGGAAGTCGCCTTCCTCGAGGAAGCCGGTGACGATGGGCACGAGGCGGAAGCTGCCGATGGCGCGCTGGAGGAAGGGCAGATGCACTTCGAGGGAGTGCTCGCGGCGGTGGGCCGAGGGCTCGGTGTGGATAAGGCTGGACTTGAGGAGCAACTTGCAGGCAGCGGTGTCCACGGGGATGTCGCCCAGGGGGGTGCGGTAGGCATCCACGTCGAGGATGGAGGCGCCGCGGAAGTTCCTGCCCCGGTGGTTCACGGCCAGGAGCACCACGCGCTTGTAGGTCTGGCCTTTGATGGCGGCGTAGGCGTGGCCGGCGCAGCGGCCCGAGTAGACGTAGCCAGCGTGGGGACCCACGAGGGCGATGACGCGCTGCTGCCGCTCCACCTTCTCGGCGCCCATGGCCAGGAAGTCGTCCACTTGCGCGCGGAGCTTCGCGGGGTCTCTCTCATAGAACGTTCCCGCGGCGATGGGCTCGCGGACCCGGCTCGCGGCGTCGCCGCAGGCGGCCAGGGCCAGGAGCAGCGCCGCCACGAGGGCGGTGGGCAGGGCGGTGCAGCATCGCGTGCGCTTCATGGTTTCTTCCCCCAAAGGGGTGGTCGCGGAGCGGACATACGTCTTCCCTATTCTACATCGGGGGCCGCACGAGGGTCAACGCCCGGGGCCGCTACCGCGTGGGCGGGGCGAGCACCACGGCGGCGTCGCGGGCGACGCGCAGCGCGGGGGTTTGCGACTCGCCCGGCGTGGCGCGTGCCTCGCGGACCCGTCGCTCGAGGCGCTGCTGGAGCGACCGTGCGGTGAACCCGTCGCCCACGTCGGTCAGGAGACGGAAGGTGTCGATGAAGGCGCTGGTGTAGATGCTGTGCTTGCCGTCCGCGGTGGGCTGCGACAGCTCGCCGCGGCCGCACGACAGAAAGATGGCCACGTCGGCCGTGGCGGGGGCGAGGCTGGGGTCCAGGCCGCCGCCTTTGCGGGAGGCGCCGGCGTGGGCCGCGTCGATGACCAGCACTTTCTGGCCGGCCCTCGACTTCTGGAGGATGGCGACGATCTCGCTCAGCGGGATGCCGCCTTCCCAGCGGCAGTCGGCGGGCACGAGCACCAGCTCGTCGCCCTTGCGGGCGGCGTGGCCGGAGAAGTAGACGAAGGCCATGCCTTCGGGGCGGGCCTCCTCGGCACACAGGCGGATGCGCTCGAGGATGATGCCCTTGGTGGCGCGCAGGGCGATGGCCGTGGCGTCGTCGGTCACCACGGCCACACGTTCGGGGTCGAGGCGCCGCGCCTTCGTCAGTAGCTCGGCGATGCGGCGGGCGTCGTCGCGGCACGCGGGGATCTTGCCGAGGAAGGCGTATTCGCCGATGCCGATGGCCACGGCGGTGCTGGCCTTGTCCACCGCGGCCTTCACCGTCGGCGTGGCGGTGGGCTTGGCGGGGACGGGACCCGAGGGGATGTAGGTCTTGCCGGAGACGATGAGGTCGGGCGACGGCTCGTCGAACGTGGCTTCGCCGAACACCTGGGCCTCGTAGATTTCCACCGTGGTGCCTTTCCTGCGCCAACTGTCGGCGTCGATGCCGGCCTTGCGGCAGCAGGCGGCGAGCATCTCCTCCTTGGTCTTGAAGTGCTCGGCCACCTGGGGCAGGTAGGTGGCCTCGCGCACGCCGCGTCGCACGGTGATGCCGTGCTTGCCCAGCTCCCAGGCCAGCGGGTCCTTGAGGACCTTGGGTGGGGAGAGGACGGAGAGGTCGATCTCGATGTCGTCCACCTCGTCGGGGGCGACGGGCGTGAAGCGGCGGTCGAAGGCGGCCCGCTGGGTGAGCTCGGTGATCGTCTGGTAGAGGGGGGTCTTCGGCGCGAAGTTGCCCACGCAGCCGCGGAGCTGGCCATACTTGTTCAGCGTGACGAACACCCCGCGGAGGGTCCGGAGTTCCTCGCTCCCCACTTTGGGGGCAGGGATGTGGCGTGCCTCCGCGGCGGCGGCGAGGGTCTGGCGCGCCAGGGCCAGGAGGGCTTTCTGTCCCTCGATGCTCACCTGGCCGGGAGCGACCGTGTCGTGCTTGACCCTTGCGATGGGACGGGGGGTTCCGCCCCAGCGGCCGGGGGCGGCGAAGACCACCGCGGCGTAGCTCACCGAGCGGGTGTAGTCGCCGCCGCGGTCGCCCGAGCGGCAGTAGTCCACGGCCTTGGCCTGGGTCTCGGCGGGCAGCATGTGCAGGACGGCTCCGATGGCGTATCGGCCGCAGATGGTGGCTCCGGTGCGGCGGCAGTAGGTGCGGAAGCCGGGCGCATCGAAGCGGGTGATGAAGTCCACGGCTCCGCGGTCGAGCTTCTCGAGGTTCTCGCGCACCTTCTCGCGGAAGGGGGCGAAGCCGAAGGTGCTGCCGTAGTGGGTCAGGTCGCTGCTCACCACCACCAGGGTGTTGTCGTCCACCACCTGGCGGATGGCAGCGGCCACGGGCACGTAGTCGCTCTCCTTCAGGTAGCCCACGATGACGGGCACCAGGCTGAACGAGCCAATCGAGCGCTGGAGAAACGGGAGTTGCACCTCGATGGAATGCTCGCTGCGGTGGGCCGACGCCCGCGTGCTGAAGAGCGGGTGCTTGAGCAGGTGCAGGCAGGCCACCGAATCCACCGCCACCTCGCCGAGCGGCGTGGCATAGGCCCGCACGTCGAGCACCGACGCGCCGCGAAAGGGCTTGCCGGTGTGCCGGGCGCCCAGCACCACCACGCGGCGGTACTCGCGGCCCTTCACTGCCGCGAACGCGCACCCCGCCGTCTCGCCCGAGAAGCCATAGCCGCCGTGGGGAGCGATGAGCGCAATGGGATGGCCTTCGGTCGCCCCCTTGGCCGCCCCCTTGGCCAGGTAGCCGTCCACCATGGCGCGCAGCTCCCGCGCCGTGTCGGGATACAGCTTGCCCGCCTGCACCGCCTTGCGCACCGCCTGGCCAGCATCGCTGCCCGGCAGAGGCAAGAACAGCGCGGCCAGCAGGCTGATGGCAGCGATCGAAACAGCACGCGACGAACGTATCATGGCAGCGCTCCCTGGAGATTCGCTCGGGTCATGCTTCGGCCACCCCCATTGTATGCGGGCATTGCCGATGGGGTCAACCGCATCACGGGAGCGCGAGGCAATTGCGATGAGGAAAACGTCGCCCACCGTCCTTCCTGTCGTGCCCCGCGTCTTCGGGCTTGGTCTCTCGGTACGAAGCGTTACCAAGGTGACCGTGGGAACGAGAATCCAGATGAAGACGACGCGGAGCGTCGAAGACATCCCGTCCCCCCGCGGAGCAAGGGGACGAGTAGGAGATGGCTAGTGTGCTTCGGGGTCGCGGCCGACGCCGCGGGGCACGTGCACGAGGACGCGGGCCGAGCAGGCCAGCCGCGGGTCGCCGTGGAGGCGGGCGGTCTCAAAGAGATACTCGAGGGAGCGGAGCACCTTGCCGCTGAAGGCCAGCTTGCCGTTCACGGTGATGTGCACGGGCTTGTCGAGGTCCACCAAGCGGTCGTCGAGCGACACGGTGAGCTCCACCACGTGGCGGGCGGTGATGTCGATGCGGTTGCGGGGCCGCACGGCGGCCGACACGACGCCGAGGCTCGTCTTCATCTCGCTCAGGTAGATGTCGCGGAGTTGCTCGGGGCTGTACTCGTAGCCCACGGGCGTGCGGGGGGCGGTGATCCTCTTGTCGGGGTCAAACACGGTGGAGGCGAAGCGCTCGACGCGCAGCCAGTAGGCCGTGGCGTTGGCGTGCTCGAAGGTGGCGAGATGGATGCGGGAGGGATAGGGGTCGCGGGTGTGGGTGTCCATCCACAGGAGCACTTTGGGGTTGAGCTCGGGCAGGGCGGGGTGGCGGTGGCCGGGCACCTCCTCGCGCTGGCTGTCGGAGCCGTAGCGTCGCAGGAGCGTTTCGGCACCGCGCCCGGTGCCCAGGATATCGGGGTTCGAGCGCTCGCCGGCCAGTTGGTAGACGGGCAGTGAGAGGGCGTTGGGCAGGTAGAGCTGGCTCACGTCGTCGATGGGGGAGGAGCGGGTGATGAGGCCGGCGAAACGGTCGGGGTGGCGGAGCGCCACGGCCCAGGCGAGCAGGCCGCCCGTGCCGGTGCCGGAGAGAACCACGCGATTGGTATCGATGTTGTAGGTCTTGATGGCGTGGCGGAGCGCGGAGAGCACCACGTGGATGTCCATGTACTTCCACGTGCCCTTCTCGCGGGCCGTGGGGAAGAGGAGGATGTAGCGCTCGCTGTTGGCCACGGTTTCCCAGTTGAAGAAATGGTTCTTCGGGCTGTCGTGGTCGCGGTGGAGCGCGATGGCGAGTGGCCAGGCGCGGCGCGGGGTGTAGCCCTTGGGCACGTAGCACAGGAAGGGGGCGCGGGCAAGCGTCTCGTCCACCACCAGGGTGCCTTCCACGCGGCCCGTGGGGCACTCGGGCCGCACGGCGAATTCGCGCAGGGCGTTTTCGATGTACTGGAACGACGCGCCGCTGCGGGCGATCTGGCGGAGCAGCGCCTCGCGGTCGCGCGGGTCGCGCGTGGCGAGGGCCTTGGGGATGAGGAGGAGCGGCTGGAGGCGTGCGCGGCGGCGGACGAGTTCGTCGCTGGCGATGTTGGCCTTGGCCAGCTCGTTGCATGCGTCGAGGGCGCGGCCCACCTGGCCCGTGCTCTCGTAGTGGTCGGCCAGGAGGTTGAGGATGCGCGGCGAGCGGGCGCCGGCGTCGTAGGCGTCCTCGATGCGGCGCAGGCCGCGCGCGGGCAGGCCGAGACGGAAGAGCAAGTCGCCCAGGCGGGCCAGTTGGGCGGGGTCCTTGGCGTCGGGCTTGGCCGCCGTCTCGAGCTTCGCCAGCTCGCGGAGCGTGGCGGCGCGCTCGCGGAACGGCTTGGCGTCGGCGTCGGCGCCCTTGCCTTGGAGCGCGCGTTCGGTGAAGGTGAGCGCGTCGTCCCAGCGGCCCAGCTCGATGGCCGCCTGGGCGGCGCCTTCGCAGGCCTCGGCGAAGCCGGGGTCGGCCTTCAGCGCGCGACGCCAGCGGGTGAACGCCTTGTCGTGCTGCTTGCGGGCCGCGTAGCCCACGGCGAGCAGGTGGTGTGCCCGTGCGGCGAGGCCGCTTTCGGGATACTGGTCGAGCAGGTCGATGAGCGGCTTCTCGGCTTCCACGTAGTGGCCTTCGGCCTGGAGCTTCTTGGCGCTGCCGATCAGCCGTTGCGCGCGGGGGGTGATCAGGCGGCGCAGGGTGGCCAAGGCATCGGCGTTGGCCGGCTCGATGGCCAGGCCGCGGCGCAGCGTGGCAATGGCCTGGGTGCGCAGGTTGTGGCGGATGCAGTATTCGGCCAGGTCGAAGTGGGGCTGTGCCTTGTCGTCGGGCAGCTCGGCGGCCTGCTGGGCGTACGCTTCGAGCGGTGTCTCGCGCTTGACGATCGACGCGATGCGGTCCCGCGGCAGCGACACCTCGCCGTCGCCCGTCTTCACGCGCACCTTGGTGTCGGTCTGCGCGATCACCTTGCCTTCGATGGTGTTGCCGTTCTTCAGGCGGATGATATCGGCGTGAAGCGGCGCCGCGGCCACGGCGACGATGAGGCAGGCTAGCAGGCTGCGCATAGGCTCAGACTCCGTTTCCACCGGCATTCTAGCACCGGCGAGATCGGGAGTCAACGTGGCGGGAGGATCTCACGCAGAGGCAGCAGAGAGGAGCAGAGAGGGAGCAGAGAGGAGGAGCGGGTGATCGAAGATCGCCAATCGCCCATCGGCAATCGCTACCCCTTCATCCCCGTGGTGCTGATGCCCTGGATGAAGGTCTTCTGCGTGAAGAAGAACAGCACGATGACCGGCACGATCATCATCGTGGCCGCCGCCATCAGGTAGTGCCACTCGCTGCCGCCGTGCTGGCTCTGGTAGAACTGCAATCCCAGCGACAGGGTGAACGTGTTTTGCTCCGTGAGGAAGATCAGCGGGCCCATGAAGTCCTTCCACGCCCACATGAAATGAAACAGCGCCACCACCGCAAGCGCCGGCTTCGACAGCGGCAGCATGATGCGCCAGAAGATGCCAAACTCGGTGCACCCGTCGATCCGAGCGGCGTCCGTGAGGTCTTGCGGGATGGTGAGGAAAAACTGGCGGAGCAGGAAGATGTTGAAGGCGCCGCCGAACCACGCCGGCACCCACAGCGGCTTGAGCGTGCCGATCCACCCGAGCGCGCGGAACACCCCGTACAGCGGCACCATGGTCACCGCAAAGGGCACCATCATGGTGGCCAATGTCAGGACGAAGCAGGTATCCCGCCCTTTCCAGCGGATGCGCGCGAAGCCGTAGGCCACCAGCGCGCTCGAAAACACCACCCCCACCATCCCCAGCACCGCCACGGTGAGCGTGTTGTAGAGGTAGAGCACGAAGTAGGGGATCTCGAAGCTCCAGCCCAGCAGGCGCACCGTGTGGAAGCCCTGGTAGCGGATGGCCAGGCTGTAGTTGCTCCAGGCCGGCTCGATGCGGGTCTCGATGGCGTCGGGCGCCACGCAGTCCCAGCGGAGCGCCGGCCCCGTCTCCTGCGCCAGGCGCTCCACCTTCTCGCGCACGAGCCAGTGGCCGGCGGGCACCCGCTTCGCCACCTCGGCCGGCACCCACGCGGTGAGGGTCTGGTCGGCCTTGCGGTATTCGACGTGGGCCTTGCCGTCCTTGAACTTCGCGACGGGCAGGAGCATGCGCTCGGGCTCGGCCTTTGCCGTGGGGTCGGCCGTGGGCTTCTGTGCGACGAGGATCACCGAGGGATCCTCGATCTCGTGCTCCTTCTGCACCTTCATCCGTTCGCCCTGCACCTGGGCGTAGAAGGCCGTGGGCACCCACTCGGGGGGCATCTTCATCGTCTGCTCGATGGGCTTGAGCGACGTGAAGACGAGCCACACGAACGGGAACAGGAACAGGATCGATCCCGTGATGAGCAGGGCGTGGATGGCGATGCGTTTGGGTCGTGTGTGTTTCATCGTTCGTAGTGCACGTGCCGTTGGGAGACCTTGGTGGCGATGAGCGTGAGCAGCAGGATGACGACGAACAGGATCCACGCCATGGCGCAGGCGTAGCCCATCCGCAGCTCACCGAAGGCCAGGTTGTAGAGGTAGAGCGTGTAGAACGTGGTGGCGCGCTCGGGCCCGCCGTTGGTCATGATGTAGGGCGCGGCGAAGATCTGAAAGGTGCCGATGATGCCCATCACCAGGTTGAAGTAGATGACGGGCGAGAGCATGGGAATGGTGATGTGCACGATCTTCTGCCACCACGAGGCGCCATCGATGTCGGCCGACTCGTAGAGGCTCACCGGGATGTCCTGGAGGCCGGCCAGGTAGATCACCACGCTGTAGCCGATGCCCCACAGGCCCATGATGATGAGCGCGGGCATGGCCCAGCCCGGCGAATCGAGCCACGTGGGCAGCATCCGCGTGGGGATGCCGATGGCGCCGAGGGCGTAGTTCAGCACGCCGTACTGGCCGTTGAAGATCCACAGCCACAGGATGGCCATGGCCACGATGGGCACGATGCTCGGCAGGAAGAAGATCGTGCGGTAGACCGTCATCCCCCGCACCTGGGTGTTCAGCAGGATGGCCACGGCCAGGGCCAGCATCATCCCCAACGGCAGCGACACACCGGCGTAGTAGCCCGTGTTGCCGAGCGACGTCCAGAACACCTCGTCCTTCACCAGCTCGGTGTAGTTCTCCGCGCCGATCCACACGGGGCTCTCGAGCACCGAGTAGTCGCAGAAGCTGAAGTAGAGCGACGAGACGATGGGGTAGAGCATGAACACGGCGAACCCGATCACCCACGGCGAGATGAACAGGAGGCCGTTGCGCAGATTGCGGCGTTCGCTGGCGGTCATGGCGAGTATGATACGGAATGCCGCCCCCGGCCGCAAGCATGCCCGCATGCACGATTGACTGCTGAGCCCGCCGCCGTGTAGACTGTGACCATCGCGTTCGACCCCACCCGTCTTCCTAAGGAGGAGCAGCAATGCTCGGCAAGCTGGCGTGTCTCGCTCTCGCGATGGTGCTTGTGGCTGGCGTGGCGGCCGTGGACGCGGCCGACGCCGATGGCAAGATCAAGGTGCTCGTGGTGACCGGCGGCCACGGCTTCAACCAGAAGCCGTTCTTCAAGGTCTACGAGGACAACAAGGACATCGTCTTCACCAAGGCGGCGCACACCAAGAAGTCGGCCACGGTCTACGACCGCGACGACCTGCTCGCCTACGACGTGGTGGTCATCTACGACATGATGCAGGGGATCACCGACGCGCAGAAAGCCAAGTTTCTCGCCCTCATCAAGAAAGGCACGGGCGTGCTCGTGATGCACCACGCGCTGGCGTCGTTCCAAGACTGGCCCGAGTACGAGCGCATCATCGGCGGCAAGTTCCTGCTGCGGCCCGAGACGAAGGACGGCGTGACCACCCCGAAGTCGGGATGGGGACACGAGCCCGTGCCCGTGCACGTGGTGTCGAAGGAACACCCCATCACGGCGGGACTGGACGACTGCACGTTCAACGATGAGTACTACAATAAGTGTCGCGTGTCCGACCAGGTGACGCTGCTGCTGACGACGGACTTCGAGAAGAACCAGAGGCAGGTAATGTGGTGTCGCGAGGAGGGCAAGGCGCGCGTCGTGTATCTGATGAGCGGGCACGACCAGAAGGTGTACAACGACCCCACCTACCGCAAGCTGGTGGCCAACGCCATCCGCTGGGTAGCGAGGAAGTAGGCGGAGTGCGGTGTGCGGGATGTGGGGCTCTGGCTACGCGTCACGCGTCTCTTCCCACAACTCCAGCATGACGCGGCACGTGTTGACGTGGATGTCCACCACGTCGGTCGTGTCTTGGGCGTAGCCGCCGGCGGTGACGATGGCGACGGGCAGGCCGCGCTCGCGTGCCGCGCCGAGGACGGCCTCGTCGCGCTGGCGGAGGCCGGGCTTGGTGAGCCGCAGGTTGCCGAGCTGGTCGCCCTCGAAGGGGTCGGCGCCGGCCACGTAGAGCACCAGGTCGGGGTCGTGGCGGTCGAGGATGTCGGGCACGTGGCGGCGGATGTGGCCGAGGTAGGTGGCGTCGTCGGTGTAATGGGCGAGGCCGATGTCCAGGTCGCTGCGTTCCTTGGGGCGTGGGTAGAGGATTTGCTGGTGGATGGAGAAGGTGAAGACGTCGGGGTCGTCCTCGAAGATGGCGGCGGTGCCGTTGCCCTGGTGGAGGTCGCAGTCGATGATGGCGATGGCGTCGGCGAGCCGGTGCTCGAGCACGTAGCGGGCGGCGATGGCCACGTCGTTGATGAAGCAGAAGCCCTCGCCGTGGTCGGGAAAGGCGTGGTGGAAGCCGCCGCTGATGTTGAGCACGGCGGTGCCGTCGGCGAGGGCGCGCTCGCAGGCGAGGATGCTGCCGCCGGTGGCGTAGCGGATGGAGTCGGCCACCTCGTCGTTGATGGGCGCCTCAAACTCCTTCATCGCG